>CADCPK010000197.1 GCA_902803215.1 uncultured Lachnospiraceae bacterium | reverse complement strand
AGGAACCTGACCGCCTCATCGTTCCAGGAGTACAGCGAGGTGTCTGCGATCACGTACTCGGAAAGCCCTGCATTCACCAAAGCAAACAGCATCTCGGAATCCCTGACCAGGAAACCCTTTGCCCCCCTCTCAAGAAAGCCCTTCAGGACACTTATGATATCCTCCGGACAGCTGCGCGAAATCATCGGGAGAGAGACATAGACATCGGTAACATTATGCCCTGCATGCTTCAACATAAGCTCTCTCTCATCCAGAACCCGCTCACAAAAACGTAAAGGAACGTAAATTCCGCACAGATCTTCTTCTCTTAGAAGCCGCAGCGCAGTCTCCTCGTCCTCAACAGAGACAAGCAAAGAGAACTGCTCTTTGCTGTCCGAAAACAGTTCTTTCCTTTCTGAGCCTCCTCTTTCTCCTGCCTGTGCGCTGCCTTCCTCCCGCACGGCACGTACACGACGATAAGAAGAATCGATCGACTCCTCCAGCTCCGCAATAGCTCTTCTCCTGAGCTCATTCATCTGAGCGGCGGGCACAAAAAGCCCCTCGTCAAGCTCAATGGCAAGGTCCTTCCAATAGAACAGCGTGTTCCCCAGACGGTCCAGCTGCTTACGTATTCCGGCCTCATCCGCCGGCCTGCCTTTCGAAATCTCGGGCACATTTCCCCGAGCAGACACGCATACTTCCCCGGCAGAGATCTCCAAAGTCATGGGCTTCCCTGCCTTAATGCAAATCCTGCCCTCCAAACACGTCTTAGGCGAACGAATCACCGTATCCGCATCACCGGTCTTGGCACTCCCATAAAAATCCACCATAAACTTGCCATGATAATCATTATAATACCCGGTGCACGAACCTCCGCGGCTGAACAGCTCATTCAGCTGCCTCAGATCATACTCATCCACCTGATAATCCTCGCGGGAAAAGCCCGGTTTTTCGATGATATCCAGATACTTCCGATAAATAGCCGTAACCCCGGCCGCATACTCTTTCTGCTTCATTCTTCCCTCGATCTTGAGCGAAGCGGCACCGGCAGCTACGATATCCGGCAAAATGGTTATGGTATTCATATCTTTGAGGCTGAGCGGAGTCATCTCACCTTTAGCCGCGCTGCGCTTGCCGCCCCTGCTCCTCTCCCCCTCAGGAGAAATCACTTCATAGGGAAGCCTGCAAGGCTGCGCACATCTGCCCCTGTTACCGCTCCGCCCGCCGATCAGGCTGCTCATCAGACATCTGCCCGAATAAGAATAACAGAGCGCTCCATGAATAAACGTCTCGACCTCGACATTCGAAGCCTCATGCATCCTCCGAATTTCCTGAAGTCCAAGCTCCCTGGCAGCCACAACTCTTCTCACACCGCACCCTTCAAGAAACTTCATCCCCTCCGGCCCCGTGACCGCCATCTGCGTACTGGCATGAACCGGCAGATCTGGGAAATTCTCGCGCAAAAAAGAAAGGATCCCAAAATCCTGCACCAGAACCGCATCAAGCCCCGCATCATACAACGGACCAATGTAATTATACAACTCACCATACAGCTCTTTGTTCTTCACCAGCGTATTTACGGTGATATACAACCTTTTTCCAAGAATGTGCACCTCACGGATCGCCTGCAGCAGCTCCTCATTATCCAAATTACCGGCATAAGCTCTGGCTCCGAACACCTTACCGCCCGCATACGCAGCATCCGCACCGGCACCCAGCACCGCACGAAGCCCCTCATAATTGCAGGCCGGGCACAAAAGCTCCGCATGCAAAGAATTATCTGCTGTATTATTTCCTTCCATATAAATATTCGCCATCAAACGCATCTCCATCTGAACAATAAAAGGGGATCACTCTCTCGCAATCCCCTTCATCCCATCATTTTAATAATTCATCCAACTGCTTCTCCAGCTCGGAAGCCTTGCCCTCCAGCACGCTCCTCTGCTCCTCGGTCTCCTGCAGCTGCTTTTTGGACTCCTCCATCTGCATACGAAGAGTGACCAGCTCATGCTTCAGATTATACATCTCCTGATCCTTGCGATGAAGATCCTGCTCATAGACCTCCGCCTGCTTTTTGGCCTTAAAATAGTCATCCGTAATATTGAGCTCAAGAAGGGTATGCTTGGTTTCCATAGGCTGTCTGGAGTATCCCTGAATCGCTTCAAATTCCGAAATCTTACTGTTGATATAAGCTGCGACCTTCTGCAGATATTCCTCGGACTCATACCCGCCGAGTGTCAGAATTTTACCTCCGATGATAACCTGCGCTGTATTTTTGACTGCCATGAAAAGGGCCTCCTTGCTCTGATGATATGACTCACAAATAATATAAGTCCTGTCTTTACGATATATTATACAAGACTACGCTAAAAAAGTATAGAAAAATATTCATTATTGTACCGGTAAACAAGTTTTATTCGCCGTCCGCACCATCCGCATTCTCGGGCAGACGATAGCCAAGATGTTTATACGCAAGAACCGAAGCCACACGCCCACGCGGCGTCCTGTTGAGGAACCCATTCTGCAGCAGATACGGCTCGTACACATCCTCCAGCGTGCCCGCGTCCTCTCCAATGGCCGCCGCCAGCGTCTCGACACCCGTCGGACCACCCCGGAAATTGAGGATCAACGTCTGAAGAATACGACGGTCGATCTTATCAAGCCCATACTGATCCACCTCCAGCAGATCAAGCGCAAAGCACGCAACCTCATGCGTAATGGCACCGTCATATTTAACCTGCGCAAAATCACGCACACGCTTAAGCAGACGATTGGCAAGTCTGGGCGTCCCTCTGGACCTCTTGGCAATCTCCCTTGCCCCTTCCCTGTCAATCTCCACCCCCAGCACCTCGGCCGACCGAAGCACGATGGTCGTCAATTCCTTAACCGTGTAGAACTCCAGATGGTGCATAACACCAAATCTGTCACGAAGCGGCGCAGACAAAAGCCCCGCCCTGGTGGTAGCCCCAACAAGCGTAAACTTAGGCAGATTCAGCCGAATGGACCTGGCTGTGGCCCCCTTCCCGATAAGGATATCAATGACAAAATCCTCCATCGCCGGATACAGAACCTCCTCCACCTGACGGTTAAGCCTGTGGATCTCATCCACAAACAAAATATCCCCCTCCTGCAGGTTGTTAAGAATAGCCGCCATATCCCCCGGCTTCTCGATCGCAGGGCCCGAAGTAACCTTCAGGTTCGTCCCCATCTCATTCGCGATAATCCCGGACAGCGTCGTCTTACCAAGCCCCGGAGGGCCATAAAACAACACATGGTCGAGCGCATCATTCCTCTGCTTAGCCGCCTCAATATAAATACGAAGCGTATTGATGGTCTTCTCCTGACCGATATATTCATCCAACGTCTGCGGCCTCAGGCTGCCCTCAAGCTTATAGTCCTCCTCCGTGACATCGGTAGTGATAATTCTCTTCTCCATAAAACAAACGCCTGCCAATTACAAATTTTTTAACGCAGCCCGAAGAACGAGCTCCACATCTCCGCCCGCCTTGACATCATCCGGTACCTTACGAACAGCCTTGAGCGCCTCCGTAGGACTGTATCCCAAAGCTGCAAGCGCCTCCACCGCCTCATCCTGCGCCTTCTTAACCTGCGGATCCGGTGCAGCATCCGAACTACCCACAGTCTTACTCTGCTCATGCTCCAGCTTAAGCGAAAAAGCATCCTCCAGGTTCAGCTTATCCTTCAGTTCAAGAATAAGCTTCTGCGCCGTCTTCTTACCGATGCCCGGAGCCTTCGAAATCGTCCTCACATCATCCGAAAGAACAGCAAACCGCAGCTCATCCGCCGTAAGTCCGCCAAGAACACCGATAGCCCCCTTAGGCCCGATTCCGCTCACCCCAAGCAAAAGCTTGAACATCATCAGGTCATCCTTGGCAAAAAAGCCATAAAGCTGCATCCCATCCTCCTTCACATTGAAGAAAGTATGGATCTTATATTCCTTCCCGACCGCAATCTGCGAAAGCGCACGGCCGGTCATAAAAATCTCATAACCAATCCCATTATTGTCAAGGACCACAGAATTCTCCGTGAGGTCCTCAGCGGTTCCTTTAATATATGAAATCATGTGAATCCTCTTGATAAATATGATATACTGTATCTGTCCGGGACTGCTAAAGCTCCCCGCACATATAAACCAATGATACCACAACTTTACATAAATATAAAGTGTACATTTTATGAATGAGTCACCATTCACTGTCCGACAGTAAAGGCTTCGCAAGATGCCCCGGGGCTTAGACACATCAGGCTGTGAACCGTTGTGTCTGCCCGAAGAGACAAGACGCCTAGAAGAACTTAGCCGCGAAGGCTCTCCTGAGCAGGCTATTTTAGTTCTTCTTGGCGGATTGGCTCTGAGGATCAGCAGGCACCGGTTCACAGACTGATGTGTCTAAGACCCGGGGCATCCTGCGGAGCCTTTACTGTCGGACGGTGAATGCTGACGGAGTAGAGGCGCCTATGATTACAATCACCAAAAAAGTATCACCCAAATATCCCCCCGAAGAGTATCTCGAGATCCTCTCCCCGGACCTCCCGCAAAACATCCTGTTCTACGACATCGAAACCACCGGCCTCTCCCCCGACCGCGACGAAGTGTACCTGATCGGCGCCGCAGTACAAAAAGACGGCGGATACAAATACATCGGCTTCTTCAGCGAAAGCCAGGAAGACGAACCCGCTATCCTCTCCGCCTTCGCCGATCTCTGCAAAGAATGCTCCTGCATGGTCATGTACAACGGCACAACCTTCGATCACCCCTTTTTAACGAAAAGATACAACCTGTACGGCCTTCCGGACCCCTTCTCACAAAAGGAGCTCGACCTCTACAAAGAATACCGCCCCCTAAAGTCCCTGCTCGGCCTCAAATCCATGCGCCAAAGCACCCTCGAAGCCTGCACCGGAATCGAACGAAAATACCCAAACGGAAAAGCCGGCATCACCCTATATAAAGCATACCAAAAAGACAAAGACCCGATAAAACAAAAAATCCTGGTCGGCCATAACATCGAAGATATCGAAGGAATGCTCCACATAACAAGCTTCGCCTCATATCTTCAATATCAGGAAGCCCGTTTTCGCAGCACAAACGCAGCCCCCCAAAACGAGAAAATCCTCTTCCAAATCGAGACCGATCTGCCCATTCCCAAACCATTCACCTTCGAAAACACTCACATAAAAACAGAAGGCGAAACGCACAAGGCAAAAGTTTGGATTTCAACAAACGCTGACAAACTAAAACAGTACTATCCCGACTACAAAAATTACGACTACATCCCCGCCGAAGACACCGCCATGACACGCAGCGTAAGCAGATTTCTCGACAAAAGCCTGCGAAAAGCAGCGACACCCGAAACCTGCTACACATGGTTCACTCCGGATAACGCCTTCTATAACAATTCGGAACTGCAGACCCGATATCTCCGGCAGTCTCTTCCCATCATGCTGAAACTCAAGTAAAAACATAATATAGACAGAAAAAGAGCCGGAACCCATAAGGATTCCGGCTCTGCTTATTCCATATTCTGTTGTATAGAATCAGAACTCCTCGCCTTCCGGCTCGCCTTCTTCATAAGCGGGAGCTGCCGGAGCACTGCTCTCAAGGGCTTTCATGCTAAGGCTGATCTTCTTATCCTCACCATTGAAATCGACAACCTTTGCCTCGATTTCCTGTCCGATGGAAAGAACGTCTGACGGCTTTGCAACATGCTCTCTGGAGATCTGAGAAACATGAAGAAGAGCGTCAACTCCCGGAGCCAGCTCAACGAAAGCACCGAAATCTGTCATACGTGCAACTCTACCTTTAACGATATTTCCGACTGCAAACTTCTCGGAAGCATTAAGCCACGGATTCTCCTCCGGGAACTTCTTGGAAAGAGCAATCTTCTCACCGTCGATATTCTTGATAAGAACCTTAACCTCATCACCAACGCTGAAAACTTTGCGCGGATTTTCGACTCTGCCCCAGGACATTTCGGAGATATGAAGCAGTCCGTCAGCTCCGCCAAGGTCGATAAATGCACCGAAATCGGTAACATTCTTAACAACACCCTCAACAGTATCGCCAATGTTGATGCGCTCCATAAGAGCTTTCTGCTTCTCAGCCTTCTCGGCCAGAAGAAGCTGCTTACGGTTACCGATGATACGGCGGCGTCTCGGGTTAAACTCGGTGATGATAAATTCGATTTCCTGATCTTTGTACTTGGTCAGGTCTTTCTCATATGTATCAGAAACAAGGCTTGCAGGAATGAACACTCTGGTTTCTTCCACATTAACGCAGAGACCGCCGTCAAGTACCTGGGTAACCGGTGCTCTAAGCACTTCCTGGGACTCGAAAGCTTCCTCAAGACGCTTGTTGCCCTTCTCAGCAGCAAGACGTTTGTAGGTAAGGATAACCTGACCCTCTCCGTCGTTTACTTTGAGAACTTTGGCTTCCATCGTGTCTCCGACATGAACGGCATCGGTCAGTACCAGGCTTGAATCGTTGGAATACTCGCTTTTTGTAATAATTCCGTCTGATTTGTAGCCGATGTTGAGGATAATTTCGTCATCCTTTACGTCGATTACAGTACCCTGCACGATCTCTCCGTTTCTGATAGTCTTCACGTTCTCATCCAGCATCTCTTCAAAACTCAGTTCTGACATGTTCTTGAACCTCCTCAATAATTTTCTTAGGGGTGGATGCCCCGGCTGTAATACCTACATAACTACTGCGTTGGAACATTTCAGAATCCAAGTCAACAGGTGTTTGTATATAGTAAGTATTATAGCACTCTTTGCTGCATATTTCGAACAGCTTTTGTGTGTTGGAACTGTGCCTTCCACCGATGACAAGCATGGTGTCCGAGCGGGCAGCTATCTCCCTTGCCTCCCTTTGTCGTTCCTCTGTAGCACTGCATATTGTATTCAAAATATTCAGAGTGCCTAAAACATTATTATCATAACTCTTTTTTTCCAATAATTCAACTATTTCTTGAAATTTATTGAAATTAAATGTGGTCTGGGAAACAATACAAAAACTCCTTCCGGGAGGCATCAAAAAGCTCTCCGCATCGGCCCGGTCACGGATCACCGTATGGTCCCCAAAGCACCATCCGCAGATGCCTTTCACCTCGGGATGAGAAGGATCTCCGATGATGATAATGTAGGTTCCCTTCTCGCTCTCCTCCTTCACGATCCGATGAATCTTGAGAACAAAAGGACAGGTTACATCCACAAAATCGAGGTGATTTTCCTCCAGTTTTCTGTAGATTTCACTGCCGACTCCGTGGGAACGGATCACCACCGTGGCATCCGGATCGTTGCCCAATTCTTCCTCGGTGATCGCGTGAACACCCTTCTTCTCCAGGTCGGCCACCACCTCCTCGTTGTGGATGATCGGCCCGAGCGTATATATCTTTTTCTTGCCCTGCTCCTGCAGTTCGTAAACCTTATCCACGGCCCTCTTTACGCCAAAGCAGAAGCCGGCGGTCTTGGCTGTCGTAACTATCATTCTTTTTCCTTTT
The DNA here is from genome assembly GCA_902803215.1 of uncultured Lachnospiraceae bacterium. Classification (GTDB taxonomy): domain Bacteria; phylum Bacillota; class Clostridia; order Lachnospirales; family Lachnospiraceae; genus Blautia_A. The sequence goes on along the minus strand of CADCPK010000197.1, from coordinate 6,054 downwards.
CCTTGACAAGTTTGCATATTGCATCCAGAACTTCTTCGGGTGTCATATAAGAACTGTCGATCAGGATCGCGTCATCGGCCTGCCTGAGCGGCGAAACCTCGCGGTTCATATCCCTCTCGTCCCTCTCATTGATCTCGGCCAGGATCTCGTCATAATCGGCTTCCTGCCCCTTGGAAATATACTCATCGTATCTTCTCTTCGCTCTGATCTCGCTCGAAGCGGTAAGATAGATTTTGACATCCGCATCGGGCAGCACCGTCGTGCCGATATCGCGCCCGTCCATGATCACGTTCTGCGTCCTTGCAAGGCTCCGCTGCAGCTCCAGAAGATGCTGCCTGACCTCGGCGACCGCCGAACTGCAGGATGCCATGGCGCTCACTTCCTCGGTCCTGAGCTTGTCATTCACATTGACGCCGTTTAAGAGCACGATCTGCTCCCCGTTCTCGTAGCGTATGGAAATGTCCGCTCCGGTACATGCCGATGCTATCGCAGCGGTGTCCTCCGGCGCGATGCCCTGCTCAAAAAGGTAGCACGCTATCGCCCTGTACATGGCTCCCGTGTCTACATAAGTGAAGCCCAGTGCCTCGGCCGCCTTTCTCGCGATCGTGCTTTTTCCGGCCCCTGCCGGACCGTCTATGGCAATATTAAAGCTCATAACTCTCCCTCCAAATGTTGTTATACCGACATAGCGGCAAGATATGCTGTGGACCAGGCGATCTGCAGATTAAAGCCGCCGGTAAGTGCGTCCACATCGATAACCTCCCCGATAAAGTACAGACGATCGACGATCTTAGACTCCATCGTGGCAGGATTTATGTCTTTTACGGAAACGCCACCTTTGGTGATGACTGCCTCCTTAAAATCTCCCTTTCCGATAATCGTAAAAGGAAAATTCTTGACCAGGCCTTCAAAACGAAGGCGCTCTTCCTTTGTGATGTCATGGATCCTCTTGTCCTCCGGTATTCCGGAAAGTCTGATCATCACCGGAACCAATGAGGACGGAAGCAGTCCCGAAACCACGTTTCTGAACTGTCTGTTTGGCGACTCGCCAAAATCCCTCAGTATCCTGGCATCCAGCTTTTCGGGCGTCAGCGCAGGCTTCAGATCGAGAAACGCATTCAGCGGCCCCTTCTTCAGCTGTTTGGAGATCACCGCGCTCGCCGAAAGGATCATCGGCCCCGTCACACCGTTGTGGGTAAACATCATCTCGCCGAAATCCGAATATACCGTCTTCTTCCCGGATTTGATCGTCAGTCCGGTGTTTTTTAGCGAAAGGCCCTGCATCTCGGGAATATAGTCCTCAGCGGTAAGAAGCGGCACCAGTGAAGGCTCACATTCGGTCACCTTGTGCCCCGTTTCCTGCGCGAACCGATACCCGTCCCCCGTCGATCCTGTCGTAGGGTAAGAAAGTCCTCCGGAAGCGACAAGCACGGCATCTGCCGGGAAGAATCCTCCGGGCTCCGTAATGACACCGCAGGCGCATCCCACGGCTGCCTTTTTTCCGCCCTTTCTGCTTTCCTGTTCAGGTGCTTCTTCCGAAGGTGCATAGTCTTCTGCAACAACCTTTTTAACGGTGGTACGAAGATGAACGTTTACGTTCTCCTTCTTCATCGCTTTCTCCAGTGTGCGGATCACGTCCGATGATTTATCGGATACCGGGAACACACGGTTTCCTCTCTCCGTCTTCAGATCAAGTCCCTCATTCGCAAAGAAAGCCATCACATCCTGCGCATCAAACGCGCTGAAGGCGCTGTACATGAACCTTGGATTGGATATCACATGATTCAGCAGATCACTCTGTTCACAGTTGTTCGTCAGATTGCAGCGCCCTTTGCCGGTGATGTAAAGTTTCTTCCCCACTTTTTCATTTTTTTCGAAAAGGTGTACCTCACAGCCCCTTCGGGCAAGCAGCACAGCTGCCATCATTCCGGCGGCGCCTCCGCCGATAATTGCCGCTTTACTCATCTCTGATCTACTCCAAATTTTCCGTATTCAATCAGGGCCGCCGCAAATTCTGCGGCGGCCCTGATGAACCACATTTTATTTTGTCGAACTGTCTTATACCGGATATGCTCCGTCCTTCTTGTCAGCAGCCGTATCATCGACTCCTGTCTTCTGGGCATCACGATATTTGAAGAAGTCTGTGGCAACCTGCGGGAACAGAGCGTAGGAAAGAACGTCCTCATCCTGCTGTTTGTATTGTGCCATCTCGCCCTCCAGTTTATCCAGCTCGTTCTCGATAAGGTCAGCCGGACGGCAGTGGATAACTTCGGCATCGCCGATGCACTTCTTCTGCACTTCGGGATTGAAAGGCTTGACGGTAGCACCGTACTTGCCGGTAAGAATGTCCTTGGTCTCCTTGGTTACCATCTTGTATCTCTCGCCCATGATGACGTTGAACACAGCCTGTGTACCGACGATCTGAGAAGACGGAGTAACAAGCGGAGGCTCGCCGAGGTCTTTACGTACACGCGGAACTTCCTCAAGCACATCGTAGAACTTGTCCTCTGCGTGCTGTTCTTTCAGCTGTGAGGTCAGGTTGGAAAGCATTCCGCCCGGTACCTGATACAGCAGAGTCTTGATGTTTACACCAAGGTTCTTCGGATTCAGGAGGCCGTTATCCAGACACTCGTCACGGATCGGACGGAAGTAATCTGCGATCTCTGCAAGAAGCTTCTGATCGAATCCGGTGTCGTACGGTGTGCCCTTGAAGGTCTCTACCATAACTTCGGTAGCCGGCTGAGAAGTGCCGAGTGCAAACGGAGATATAGCGCAGTCGATCACGTCAACACCTGCCTCTACAGCCTTCAGATATGTCATGGAAGCGACACCTGAGGTGTAGTGTGTATGAAGCTCGATCGGGATCTTGACGGTATCTTTGAGTGCTCCGACAAGTTCGGTAGCCGCATACGGAAGAAGAAGGCCGGCCATATCCTTGATACAGATGGAATCAGCGCCCATTTCCTCGATCTTCTTGGCGGTCTCTGTCCAGTACTCCAGAGTGTAAGCATCGCCCAGTGTGTAGGAAAGCGCTACCTGTGCGTGTGCTTTTTCTTTGTTGGTAGCCGTAACTGCTGTCTGAAGGTTACGAAGGTCGTTCAGGCAGTCGAAGATACGGATGATGTCGATTCCGTTTGCGACGGATTTCTGTACAAAGTACTCTACCACGTCGTCGGCATACGGACGATATCCAAGGATGTTCTGTCCACGGAACAGCATCTGCAGTTTGGTGTTTTTGAAGCCGTCACGGAGCTTCCTGAGTCTGTCCCACGGATCTTCATGAAGGAAACGAAGGGAAGCGTCAAATGTAGCGCCGCCCCAGCACTCTACTGCGTGATATCCGACCTTGTCGAGTTTGTCGACGATCGGAAGCATCTGCTCGGTGCTCATACGGGTCGCGATCAGGGACTGATGGGCATCACGCAGAATAGTCTCGACTATTTTTACAGGTTTTTTTGCAATTTCTGCCATAATGATTTCTCCTTATCACAAAACGGATATTATTCCGCAATGAATTATACCCCGAAGATTGCCATGAATGTACCGGCCGCAACCGCGGTACCGATAACACCGGCAACGTTAGGACCCATAGCATGCATCAGCAGGAAGTTTGTCGGATCTGCCTCGGCACCGACCTTCTGTGACACACGCGCAGCCATGGGAACAGCGGAAACACCCGCCGAACCGATCAGCGGATTGATCTTTCCGCCCGATATCTTGCACATGATCTTGCCCAGCATGACACCGCCGAACGTACCGAACGCAAATGCAGCGAGACCGAGCACAACGATCTTAAGAGTCGAAACATTGAGGAAAGCCTCTGCGCTTGTGGAAGCACCTACCGAGGTACCCAGCAGGATAACGACGATGTACATCATCGCGTTGCTGGCGGTTTCCATCAGCTGTTTAACGACACCGGATTCTCTGAACAGGTTGCCGAGCATGAGCATACCGACGAGCGGAGCTGTGGTCGGAAGGATCATACAAACAACGATCGTGATGATGATCGGGAAGAGGATCTTCTCGAGTTTGGAGACCGGACGAAGCTGATCCATCTTGATCTTACGCTCCTGCTCGGTCGTAAACGCTTTCATGATCGGGGGCTGAATGATCGGAACCAGCGACATGTAAGAATATGCCGCAACAGCGATCGGTCCCATAAGGGTGGTCTGGCCAAGCTTTCCTGCGAGGAAAATGGAGGTCGGGCCGTCGGCGCCGCCGATGATGGAGATTGCTGCAGCTGCTTTTCCGTTGAAACCAAGGAAGATGGCCAGGAAGTAAGCTACATAGATACCAAGCTGTGCCGCAGCTCCCAGAAGGAAGCTGATCGGGTTTGCGATAAGGGGACCGAAGTCCGTCATCGCACCGACGCCCATGAAGATCAGGGACGGCAGAATACTGAATTCATCCAGGATATAGAAATAATGAAGAAGACCGCCAACACCGTTCGACATATCTTCCGGTCTTGCCATGATGTCCGGATAGATGTTGACCAGCAGCATACCAAAGGCGATCGGTACCAGAAGCAGCGGTTCGAAATCGTGGCGGATAGCCAGATACAGGAACACGCATGCAACCGCGATCATCAGATAATTGCCCCAGGTAAGGTTAAAAAACGCTGTCTGATGAACCAGGTTGGACAGTGTATCTGTTACATAAGACATCTGATTACCTCCCGTCTTAGTTCATGGTAGCAAGGGTATCGCCGCTCTCTACCGCGGCACCCTCATTCACATCGATGCTCACTACTGTACCGTCCTGCGGAGCAACGACCGGGATTTCCATCTTCATGGACTCAAGAACAATAACGGTATCTCCTGCTTTCAAAGACTGGCCGACAGACGCGGAAACTTTGACTACCTTGCCCGGCACAGATGCGCTCACTTTGATGGAGCCGCCGCCTGCTGCGGGTGCCGCTGCCTTCGGAGCCGCTTTTGGAGCTGCCTTGGGAGCTGCTTTCGGTGCCGCTGCAGCTGCAGGTGCCGCGCCGTTTGCCACTTCTTCGACCGTTACATCATATGCTGTTCCATTCACAGTAATTGTATAGCTTTTCATTTCAGAATCCTCCTGATTATAATTATTCTATTGTTTATCTTCTTGAACGGCCCGCTCTGCGAATGGAACGTACCACAAATCCGTCAGGCGTAGTGCCTTCGGCCGCTGCGATCGCTGCTGCGATGACGGCTACCAGCTCCTGATCATCGGTTTCTTCTACGTATTCCGGTTCCGGTGCAGCTGCGCGTACAGGTGCGGGAGCGACCTCCTCTACCGGTTTCTTCTTGCTGCCGTTCGGAATGTACTTGAACAGGGAAATAACGAGGCTCAGGAAGATCAGCATAAGGAATACTGTTCCGAGACCCATAAGTGTATTAAGGCCTGCCCTCTCCAGGGTGACCGACATGGGATAATTGACATTGATCGCCAGTTCGGTCGGAGTCATATTCTGGTCAAATGTGTAGACGAAGTCGGCATCATGCTTCTCGAACTGTACATTCTGAGTTGCGATGTATGTCTTGTCTTCGCCTTCTTCCACAGTTACTGTCGTTTCAGCGTCAGACTTGCGTTCGCCCAGCTCTTCTTTAACGCCTTTCCAGGCTTCTACTGCTGTTTTGGAAAAGCCTTCGCCATATTGAATGTTCTTCTCCATCTCCTCATCGGTCATTCCGATGATGACACTCGTCATATCAGCGTCGAGGCTCTGCTCGAGATACTGCTTAATATATTCAGCCTGACTTACGGGAGCCGCCGCTGCGGTTTCTTCCGCCGGAGCTGCTTCTTCCGCCGGAGCCTCTTCTTCGGTTCCTGCGACGTCAGCTTCGGTCTCGTCAAACTCCTCCGAGCCGGCGGTTTCTTCCTCCGGTACGATCTCAACGACTTCTTCTTCAGCCTCTTCGGTCGCTGCGGCAAATGCGGATGCGCTTCCGGCCAGTGTCAGCGCGGCTGCCAGAGCGATGGCTGCAGAGAAGCTTGAAAATCTGAAATTTTTACGTCTCATATGCCACACCTCGCTTAAACGGAACTATGCTTTTTGGCCGGGCGGTCTTCTGTCTTTGT
>CADCPK010000196.1 GCA_902803215.1 uncultured Lachnospiraceae bacterium | reverse complement strand
TATTTTATGGTGTCAGGTACCGTGAATTTTTTGTAAACTTTCTGTGAACTTTAACCCCAGTTATCCTCGAGGCCGGCACCCTCGCCGTAATCAGCGCCGGAATAATCGCTCCAGTTGTCTTCGTACCCTGCGCCTTCGCCGTAGTCAGCGCCGGTATAGTCGTCCCAGTTGTCTTCGTATCCTGCACCTTCGCCGTCGCCGATGGTGCTTCCGGTATACTCATCGCCCCAGTTGTCTTCGAGGCCGGCGCCTTCGCCGTAATCTGCACCTGTTAATGTATCGTCCGGTGTCGGCTCGCCGTTGACCCATACGTTAGGATCTGCGGAATAGAGAGTATCTGTTTCGATACAGTAGTAGTATTCGCCGCGGGTATTGGAATAGGTTCTGCCTTTGTCATCCGTAAACATGCTGCTTTCTGTAGCGTGGATGCTCACGGAGCTTCCGTCCTCGGCATAGACGGTAAACGGTGCCGCCTGTGCAGTGCCTGACTGTGCGGCAGCTGTCGGGGTGGGGGTAGCCTGCGTAGTCGGAGTGGCCTGCTGAGCCGGAGCTGTAGCAGCAGTAAGTTCTGCTTCTGTCTTGTGGATCCAGCCAGAGGCACCGTGCAGTCCGACAACGATCCATTCTCCGTCGTCTTTCAGAATAGGAAGGACGACGTCTTTGCTAAGCTGATCGACCTTGAGTGCATTTGTGTCATTCCACGCATATACTGATGTGATGTCATCGGTCTGATACCATGCCGGGTCAATAGCGATATACTCTACATTTAACCAGCCTTCGGGAGCTGCATCCACGTTATCGGAAAGAATGCACTGTGCCCAGCCATCCTTCTGATCTACCACGATGACTCTGTCCCCGCCGTTCAGCGTTTTTACTGCAGCGGAAGTGGCGTTGTTTTCCTGATGCAGCGTCAGGTTGTTGCAAAGAACTACCGCAGTCAGGCCGATCTGTCCCGGCCCTGCCGCCGGGATAACCGTTGCCCCGCAGATGCTGCTGACGCCGAAAATTGTCATTAATCCTGCAAGTAACCCCAAATTTCTTTTTAACATATTGATTAAATACTCCTTTCTCAAAATGCTTTGATGTACCATATAGTTATAGTCTAAAACTCCGGAAAATTCAAGTGAGAGACAGAGTGTGGCAGGAATCTTAAGGTGAGATTTACAGGAGAGGATCTTTTTCACACATAGGACACCGCGATTTTTTTGTGAACTTTTAGCCCGGGATCTCAGTCAGATGAAGCTGTGTGCAGGGGTAATCGCCTTCGGGGATGTCGAAGGAGCAGCCGCCGTACATCAGTGCGGCGCCGGTGGTGCGCAGGCCGGTTCGGTCGATCATGTAGACGGCGTCTTCCCGGAGGCCTTTCAGTTTTATGTGCGGGAATGGCGTTTTGGCGGCTACATTGACGGAAACAAGATTTACAAGTGCCTCGTCCTTTTCGGGGGAGACAAATGCCCAGCAGACGGTCTCGGCGCCGCTGTGGTTTTCTTTGAGGCGATAATATGTGCCTTCACGGATCAGATGCTCATACTTTTTATATGTCTCGATCTGAGCGCGGATCTCACCTTTTTCCGCATCGCTCAGAGACGCCGGGTTAAGTTCATAGCCAAGTATGCCGGAGGAGGCTACGATACCCCTCGTGGAGAGCGGGGTGGTTCTGCCTGTCTGGTGGTTGGGCGATGCTGAGACATGAGAGCCCACGGTGCACGCCGGATACCCGTAGGAAGTTCCTTCCTGAATAAACAGCCTGGCGATGGGGTCCGTATTGTCCGAGCACCAGATCTGCGGCGTGTAAAAGAGCATGCCTGCATCAAAGCGGCCGCCTCCTCCTGCGCATCCTTCGATCAGCACCTCGGGATATGCCTCGCGTATCCGGGCCAGGAGGGAATAAACGCCCAACACGAAGCGATGCATGACTTCACCCTGCTTCTCGGGCGGGAGCAGGTGCGAATAGATATTTGCCGGGCTTCGGTTGAAGTCCCATTTCAGGTACTCTATGCGGCTTTCCTTCAGCAGAGCATTGATGCAGGAGAAGAGGTACTCTCTGACATCTTCTCTGGACATATCCAAAACAAGCTGATTACGTGCCACGTTCGGCTTTCTCCCCGGGTCGGAAAGCGCCCAGTCAGGATGCATCCGGTACAGATCGGAGTTTTCATTTACCATTTCCGGTTCGATCCATAGCCCAAATTGGAGTCCGAGATCATGGACTTTGTCGGAAAGCGCAGTCAGGCCGCCCTTGAGTTTTTGCTCATTGACCGTCCAATCGCCCAGACCGGAGTTGTCGCTGTCCCGGGAGCCGAACCAACCGTCATCCAGAACCAGCATATCTGCGCCAAGGTCCTTTGCCTGAACGGCCAGTTCATAGATCGTTTTTTCGTTGAAGCTGAAATAAGATGCTTCCCAGCTGTTAAGCAGAACAGGTCTTCTCTTATTCCTGAACATCGGATCACACACATTTTCGCGTATGATCCTGTGATAATTCGCGCTCAGGCCGTTAAGGCCGTCAAAGGAAAAGGAGAGAATTGCTTCCGGCGTCCAAAAAATATCTCCGGGGTCTAATATCCAGGAAAATCCTTCATCTTGGATGCCTGCGACAAGTCTTACAGTGCCGGCCTGATCCTTTTCGATCTCTTCTTTATGGCTGCCGGAGTACATGAGCATGACACCCCGGCTTTCGCCTGAATCTTCGGTCGTTTCCGCATCACACAGAATCACAAAAGGATTGTTATGGTGAGAACTCATTCCTCTTTTCGAACCCACGGTAACAATGTTCTGCCCAAGCCTTTGACGGAAAGGCTGCCTTTCCATGCAGTGTCTTCCGTTGAAGCTGATCAGATCGTCGGCGCCGTAAGGAATGTCCAGGCACATTGAGGCGGCTTTCTGAAGTATAACGGTTTCCTGGGATTCATTGCGGATACAGGCCGATCGGGTAATGACGTCTTTTTCCTCAAAGACACCGTACATCAGGTCGACCGCGATTCCTGTCACGCTGTCTTTCAGCCGGATAAACAGCGTTTCGACCTTTTCATCCCCGCCTCGAACATAGGGCAGTCCTTCCAATTTATATTTGCCTTCTCTGATCTCGTAAGAAGCATAACGAAGGTCTGTACTCCGGCTCCCGTTTTTTGCCAGGCAGCGAAGAGCCGACACGCGGTAATCTCCAACACCGAAAGTTGGATATTCCTGGGGCATGGTATCAAAAGAACACGTTCTGTCATCCTGAAATTCATAAGGATTTCCCGAGAATCCCCGGTCGGTCGTCCGATACAGATAATCCATATCTGTATCTCCGACACGTTTTCCATAGTATACATGACGCAGGCATCCTGTTTTGTCGATCTTTATCTGATAGGTGGTTTGTCGGGTTTCCAGCACAAATCTTTGTTCGCTTTCTATAAAACGTATGCTCATAGATCTTCCTCACAACATTTTCTGTGAATACTTATACGAGTTTTACTTGTATAGTGTACGATGAGATGAAGTGATTGTCAATTTATCCGATATATGAAAAAAGTTCACGGTGCCTGACACCATAAAAACAATTTAATGGTGTCAGGTACCGTGAACATTTTGTGAACTAAATTACCCCAGATAATCCGCGATCGCCTGCTCAAACACCGGTGTCCACCATTCCACATAGCCATCCTTCAGAGGATGAATGCCATCTTCTTTGATGTAACGAGCGCGGGTCTCGTCATCGATCGCATTGACTTCTTCGTTGTT
>CADCPK010000195.1 GCA_902803215.1 uncultured Lachnospiraceae bacterium | reverse complement strand
TCCTGGTTCTGGACATGGGCAAGCCGGTACGCATCATGGACCTGGCGGATAAGCTCATCCGGGCATACGGCTACGAGCCCGGCAAGGATATCGCCATCAAGATCATCGGACTGCGTCCCGGGGAGAAGCTGCATGAGGAGCTGCTCATGGATTCCGAAAGGGAGCAGATGACCAAAACCGCCCATAAGAAGATCTTTGTTGCCCATGTGGATGAGGTGAAAGAGGAACAGCTCAGGCACATGCTCAGCGTGCTGCAGGAGACGGTGGGGCATAACGATGAGGCTACGGTGGAAGCCATTGCCTCGGTGGTGCCGACCTATCATCCCTGGCATCAGAAATAAAAGTCCGCACTGCGGGCTTTTTTTCGGTAACCGTATAATGTCGTAGTTTACGAAGTGAAAATTAAAAGCTGCTATTGAACCAACCAAAAATAGCAGCTTTTATATTTGTCGCAAGGATATTGATATTATTGACGCGGATGTGCAATAATAAGATATCATTGATACAAAATGGAAGTGATGTAATGGGTAAACCAGACGCTTCAAGGAAAGTGTGGCCCAGGCTTTTAAGCAGTGATCATCGCATTTTCGTAATTACAGACTTCACAGACTGTCGAAAGGGAATAAAGGGTCTGCAGGAAATTCTTGAGATCGATTATGAGCAAAACATCTACGGGGAGAATACGGGAGACAGTTATCTGTTCTGTGGCCGGCTGCATGACCGAATAAAGATATTGCGATTCGAGAATAATGAAACCATTCTTGGACAGATTCGTCTGGAAGAGGGACGGTTCCGCTGGCCAAGAGCAAACGCTGAGCTCTGGGAAATTCCCCCGCAGGCCCTTGAGAGGCTGTTGTCAGGTGAAGAAATAACCCAGCCTATGACGCTCTCTATTCGGAAATCAATACTATATGACGAGCCTGAATAATGGGCATCATGAAAAAGCCGTTTCAGACGGCTTTTTTTATGCCTTCAGATGTCTGCAATGGCTTTTCACGTTTTCCGACCATGGCATCAGGGAATCCAGATATTCGGGATTCTCCCATTTAAGATCGTCCGCCGGCCCCCGCATCTCATTATAGAGGAATTCCAGATAGTGCAGTGGGTCTATCTGATTCAATTCAGCGGTTTTAATCACAGACGCGGCTGCCATCCCCGCAGATGCACCTTTGGGGCTTCCGAAGAGCATCCAGTTTTTTCTGGATACGGCAAGCGCTTTAGCCATATGTTCCGCCTGCTGGTTATGAATCGGAAGATTCCCGTTTTCCATGAACCGGGTAAGGCCTTCCCAGTTGTTCTGCATGTATTGAATAGCATCATACAATGCGCTCTTTTTTGATATGGAAGGCAGTGTCTTTTCTGCCCAGCTCCACAGCTCATCCAGAACAGACTGGGATTGTTCTTTCCTGGCTTTCAGCCGCTCTTCTGCGGTCATGCCCTTAAACTCTTCCTCCAGTTTAAAGAGTTTATTTATAAGCTTAACCGCCGTCTTGATTCGACTTTTTGCCGCGCGCTTTGGATCCGCTGGCAGCGCATCCGTATACTTCCGCCTGCAGTGGCACCAGCAAAGACACCGAATGATATCCTTGACCCCGTTATATCCACCATAGGCATCTGTAATCAGCCATCCGCTGAAGCCCTGAAGGGCATCCTCTGCAAATTCCCCCTTCCGTCCCGGCTGGTAGTCAAAGATGACAATTCTGTTTACTGCCGCCTCCGCGGTACAGTAGATCCAGATATAGGACTTTGTCGTATCTTTGCGGTCAGATTCCTTCATGACCAGTACATTTGTTTCATCTGCATGCAGGTATTTTTCTTTCTTGAGATGATACCAGAACCTGTTTATGATTTTCTTCATTGCTTTTTCATAAGCACGTATGGACCATTTTGCCATACTGTCCCTGCTGACAGGAAACCCAAGACGTGCCCATTCTTTTTCCTGACGGTAATACGGCAGACTAAGTCCATACTTATTATAGTTTATTCTGGCCAGAAATTCCGGCGTGCACATTGTACGGTGAAACAACGGAGGCGGACAATTGAAAATTAGAACTTCCGGATTCTCTTTTTTACTTTCGACACTTTCGTAGACCACTTTGTATATATCATATGCAACCAGCTTCGTTTCATAGCCGTATTCTGTCCGTACATATATTTCATGCCGGACCATGGGATTGCCGTTCTTGTCCAGCGGCGGATTCTCCGCACTGTATTCTCCGGTATCCGCATATTTTTTTCGGCGCTCGTCAGGCTGTATTCCCGCCGTGCCACATCCCTGGGGGCGCCTGTTCCAATACTTTTTCCCGTCTGCTTTTCCGGATCCCTCTTTTTCTGGGCTGCCGTTCTTTTTACTCCCGGAAGGGAAATTGGATGCGGGTTCATCCTTGCCGGCGATTCTTCCTTCTTCCTGTTCTTTCTCAGTATCTGTTTCAGATGACCCGTTTTCCGGGGACTCGTCTGTATCTGAAACGTCTTTCGGTGTGCTTTCCTCTGTATCTTCTTCGTCAATGATCCGTTTTGTTTTTTCCGATGTCTGATGCAGAAATATTTTTTTCAGGTATTGGATAAACCGCTGCTTCTTGCTGACCATTCCATCTTCAAGCTGTTCGAGTTCTGATGTGATTTCAGCAATCATTCGGCGGCTTTCTTTCCCCAGGTCAGCTTCATCTGCAAGAATAAATATGATTTCCCATAGTTTTTCTATCGTGGCTTCTTCAGGAGAGATCCCAAAGCGTTTCAGAAGCGATTTACGCTGGTCAGCCTTTCTTTCCTTTTCTGCATTCTCCATACAGCGGTTGTAATTGGGATAATAAAAGGCTTCTGCTTCCGTACGGGGCGCCATTACCGGCATTGGGATCCCTCCTTCCATGCTGAGATTGTTAAAGTAGTATCAATGATATCCGGCCGATTTTGGGGTTAAAACCAGCTGGCCAGCGGCCAGCTTTTTGTTATTTCCGACGTTTTATTGCCCGGCAGATCGTGTCCTTGCTGACAGGCTTTCCGATGATTTCCCCGCTCTTTTCGGCAAGAAGTCTCATTGTCCATTTCCGGTGTCCTTCCGGCGGGGGACTGTCCAGCAGCTTGTAGATCATCTCATCCTCTACTGAACTCATCTTCTGACGTGAGGTATCTGAATTAGGATTCCGTTTGAACTGGATCGCTGATTCCAGTCCCTCCTGAATATACAGCCGTACAACATTCGAAACGGTTGTCATTCCAACTCCGACAGTGCTGGCACATTCCGGTATTGTATTTTCTTTTCCATGTGCCGTGTCCATCTGCAGCAGAATCTGACATCTTTTCCGCTCTGTTGCGCTTAAATCACTTCTGGCTGCCTGTTCCTCCAGAAAGCAGACATCTGCGTCGCTTAACAGTACATTGTACAGCTTTTTTCTCATATTAATCCCTCAACTTTCGTTAGTAATTATACCATATTTTTTTAATTTTGCATATAGATTCGTGTAAATATGATTGATACTTATTTAACAATAAAAATGCTCTGCAGATAAGTTTTATCCGCAGAGCACGTTCTATTTGATTGGCTACATTATACGGTTACATTCTGTGCAGCCGTTTTATGAGGGCATAAACTGGATCCGCAATCCAGAAAAAGACACGGGGCATCAAACTGCACCGTGCCTTTGAAAGCCGGAAATGTTCAGTTGGCTTCTTCGGGATACTGCG
>CADCPK010000194.1 GCA_902803215.1 uncultured Lachnospiraceae bacterium | reverse complement strand
ATCGTTCAAGGTTGACTGCAGATCTCCTTCGGGTGCTTTTCCTTCGCGGAAGGCGATATAATAATCTGCCGCAGCGACCAGTGACATGGCATTTCCGGCTTTTCCGTCTTCCACGCGGCGGGCGCACACTATCGAAACGCCCTCGGCCATCACCTTATTCAACTGCTCTTCTATCTCTTTGGTGGGAACATCTTCCCTCAGTTCAAGATCGAAATATTCTCCCTCGCTCTCCGTCCCCACACCCAGCGGGGAAGCGAAGGACATGATCATGTGGGGGCTGAAGCCTTTGGAGAAAGCGGCGGGAAGGCCGGCCCTCCTGACGGCTTTCTGGAAATATCTCATGGTGTCCAGATGACCGACAAACTTCATGCTGCCTGTTTTGCTGAATTTAATTCTTACTTTCAAAGCAGACACCTCCTCCGTATTTCATGGCTCCGCAGCCGGAGCATTTTTCCCTGCAGTTTGGCGTTACCGTCTCTTTGTGAGCATTTTCCCACTCTCTGATAAGGAACTTCTTCGTCACACCGGCGTCGATGAAATCCCAGGGAAGGATCTCTGTGACCGGTCTCTCCCTCAGCGTATAGAAATCGAGGTCTATGCCGGTCTCCGCGAAGGCTTCCTTCCACAGATCGTACCGGAAGTGCTCGCTCCAGGCATCATAGAGGGCTCCTTTTTGGTAGGCCTTAAGAATGACATCCGCGGCGCGGCGGTCTCCTCTCGCCAGGAAGCCTTCCAGGATGGTCACATCGGGCTCGTGCCAGCTGTAGCGGATGCTTTTCTGGTTGAGCTGAGCGCGGATCTCTCCTTTGACCACCTTGGCCTTTTCAATAAAATCCTGCTCGCTCCACATTCCCGCCCACTGGAAAGGCGTGAACGGTTTCGGCACAAAGAACGATGTGCTCACGTTCACCTGCACCTTACCCTGACGCTGACTCTTCGGTACCTCGTAGTATTCCTCGGCGATCTTCTCGGCCAGGTGCGCGATGCCTTTGATGTCCTCCTCGGTCTCGGTGGGCAGGCCAAGCATAAAGTACAGTTTGACCCGGTTCCATCCGCCGTGAAACGCCTCGGAGGCGCCGTGAAGGATCACTTCTTCGGTGAGGCCTTTGTTGATGACATCCCTGAGCCTCTGGGTGCCGGCCTCGGGGGCGAAGGTCAGGCTGCTTTTTCGCACATCCTGCACTTTGCTCATGACATCCAGCGCGAAGGCGTCGATCCTTAGCGACGGAAGCGATATGTTGATCGCCTGATCGCGGAAATTATCGATGAGGTAATTGACGATGCCCTCAAGCTCTGTATAGTCGCTGGAGCTGAGTGAGCTGAGCGATACCTCGTCGTGGCCGGTCGCCTTGAGCATCTCGTCCACGGATTCGCAGAGCTCCGCGAGGTCCCTCTCCCTGGTCGGACGGTAGATCATTCCGGCCTGGCAGAAACGGCAGCCACGGATGCAGCCTCGTTGGATCTCGAGCGTCACTCTGTCCTGTGTGGCTTTGATGAAAGGAACCACCGGTTTTCGTATGCGATGATACCCGGTGCGCATGTCTGTGACGACCTGCTTTTGGATCACGGCAGGGATGCCCTCCTCCGTGGGAGCAAAAGATCCGATCGTCCCGTCTTCGTTATACTCTGCACTGTAAAAGCAGGGAACATAAATTCCGGGAACGTTTGCCGCCGCACGCAGAAAATCTTGTCTGGTGCCTCCGGCTTCTTTATTCTTCAGGTATAAATCGAACAGCTCATCGTACGACGTTTCGCCTTCTCCGATGTAGAACATATCAAAAAAGGCGGCCAGCGGTTCGGGATTATAAGCACATGCACCGCCCCCGATCACCAGGGGATCATCCTCTCCGCGCTCCGATGAAAAAAGTGGGATCCCGGAGAGGTCAAGGATCTGCAGCACATTCGTGTAGCACATCTCATATCCCAGAGTGATGCCGAGAAAGTCTGCATTCTTCACCGGCTCCTGCGACTCAAGCATGAATAGCGGGATCTTCTCCCGGCGCATCACCGCATCCAGGTCGGTCCACGGCGAAAACACTCTCTCACACCAGGTGTCTTCACGGGAGTTGAACATATCATAGAGGATCATCATCCCCAGGTTGGACATGCCTATCTCGTACACATCCGGAAAACACATCGCAAAACGTATCTTTATCTTTTCTTTATCCTTCATCACGGAATTGACTTCCCCGCCAATATAACGGGCAGCCTTATCCACCTCGAGTAAAATCTCGTCCGGAAGCGCCGGTTTTCTCATATCATTCCCTCTGTTCTCGTTATTGTGATCTAATCTGACAATTCCATATATTATAAGGGGTTATTGGGGCAGGTGTCAACAAGAGACCACTGTTTCACTGTTTCACCGTGACATATACCACCGGTTATGCTATAATGCATCTTGTCCGGAAAACGCAAATGACCTTCAGGTGCCCGATCTTTCAAGACCGGGATAATAGGGAAACAGGTGAGAATCCTGTACGATCTCGTCACTGTATTCAGGGAGGCTCTTTTCTCTTAGATGTCACTGCACTCCTCATGCGGGAAGGCGTGGAAAGAGTCTTTGATCTGTAAGCCAGGAAACCTGCCTTTGGGTGGTACAGGGGAAAGCCCCGGATCACGAGTAATTGGTCGTACCGTTCCGGATAAAAAAAATACAGAGGAGGAACTCACAAATGAAAAACAAACTCGTCAAAACACTTGCCGTAACACTCTGCCTCTCGGCAGTACTTACTGCAGGCTCCGCTCCCGCATTTGCGGAAGATGCCGAAACTGCGGTTGCCGAAGAGGTGAGCGCTGAGGAAACCACCGCGGAAGAAACAGATGCGGCAGCTGCAGAAGCAGCAACAGAAGATGCAGCCGCCGCTGAGACTGAAGAAGCTGCT
>CADCPK010000193.1 GCA_902803215.1 uncultured Lachnospiraceae bacterium | reverse complement strand
CTGCTGATAACATCGAGCATAACAAATATCACGACTGCAAACAGTCGTATTACCACATCCGGAAACTAAGTGATGAACTATGCAAAGCGCATAACCTTTCCATCATCATTCCGGGTGGTGAACGTGGTAAAAAATACAAAGAAAGGCAGTCTGATCAGAATGGCTCTACTTGGAAAACCCAGCTTAGAAGGGACATCAATTTTTGTATCAAGTCAGCTTCCACATACGAAGATTTTTTACTTTTAATAAAAGCCAAAGGATATGAAATTAAAGGGGAATCTTTTGAAGAAGATGCTGCCAAATACATCTCTTTCCGTCCTCTGGATAAAGAACGTTTTGTCCGTGGCAGTACGAAATCGCTTGGTAAGGAATACACAAAGGAACGTATCCGGGAACGCATCGAAATAAAGCGTGAGCGAAAATCTGTTATTCCAAAAAAAGACTACTCTACCCGCAGGCTCATTGATACCTCGGATGAAAAATTCCAAAACAGTCCCGGACTCCAACAATGGGCAACTATCGAGAATTTGAAAATTGCTGCACAAAGCTATAATGAAGTTGGTTCTCTCTCCGATCTGAAGCATCAGATTACTGTGAAAACCGAAGCCGGAAAATCTGCCAAACAGAGCGCTGTGAAACTGGAACATCGCATGAAAGACCTTGCAGAAATCATCAAATATGCCGAGCAGTACAAAACCAACCGCTCCTATCACATTGCCTATCTTCACATTGTAACAAGAAAACAGTCATCTTCAGAAACGGAAGGAGGCAACGCATGAGTATCAAGGAAAGGCTTTCAGGCATCTATACCAATGAAGAAACAGCCCGCGTTCATATCACCGAAAGCAGCAATGGCATCTCCGTTGTTGTCGATGTCCACGGAATGAAATGCGGTCAGGCGAAGCGATTTATCAATAATCTGATCAATATCGCTCGGTGTCCATTTCTACTCACTATAATCCATGGCTATAACCACGGAACTGCAATTCTTGAAATGGTACGAACCGAACTGAGAAACCAGCATATCTCTTGTATGTTCCTTGACTCTCACAATCAGGGAGTAACTTACTTATCTATCGCATAAAGAAAGGTGGCCATTATGACAAACACAGCAATGCAGATCGCAAATCTTATGAAGAATAACGGAAAAAATGCAGCAGATATGACACACGCGGTCAAGATCCTGGGGGAAGGCAGCATGCAGCGAGGTTTTGCTAGGATTGGAGAATATTTCTCCGCAGAAGTCGCTGATGCTGCAGCGAAAAGTCTGATGAGCGGGCGGATCCAAGGAGGAATTGTCGGAATCCTAGGAACGGCGGCTGTTGGCGGATTGGCTTGGTGGTTGACCCGTGAGAGGAAAGCGAAGGCAGCCCATGAAGCCGAGGGACGTACTATCCTACGCACAATGGAAACAACCCGCGCGCCGTTTGCGGATACCGAGGAACAGGAAGACCCGGATGGGACGAATCCTGACAATATTATTGACGCTTAATGCTCTGTCACTATGGGAACGGTTGAATAAGCTTCCCTTAATACAGAAGGGACAGGTGCTTCCAAGAAAGTGCCTGGTCTTCCAAAACCCCAACATATAACATTGCCTATATGTACCGAGGCGGTTTTCGCCGCCTCTTTGGCTCACAGTTCAAGGCCTTTCTTCGACTTGGTCTTTGCCTTCGGGGTCTTCTCCGGGGAGAGCTTGGCCGCCGTGTCCTTTACGAGGGCATCAAGCTTCTCCCTGGCGGATTCCCTGGGCTCGGCCGACTTTTCCTGGGGTGCCCTGGTCTTGTAGGCCTCGACCATGCCTTTCAGTTCCCTGTTCGAAACCTTGGTTTTCTGGTCCTCCCAGATGTTCTTGCCCTGTTCATCCTGACCTTTCAGGACGGGCTTCGACACAATCGTAGTTCCGTCCGCCGGGATCTTGGCCCACAGACCCTTACCGTACTGGTTCTCATGCACCGCCTTTGCTGGCAGCACGAAGCTGGCCCAAGGCGTCTTGTCCGACTGGTCCTGGTTTGGGATCATGATCCGCATGAATTCCCGGCCGTCTTTCGACTGGAAGGGTTCTGCCAAGCCCTTGCCGAACTTAATGGTTACTTCCTCACGCTTCGGTGCCTGGGCTTCCTTCGCCATCTGGGCTTCCGCCTCCTG
>CADCPK010000192.1 GCA_902803215.1 uncultured Lachnospiraceae bacterium | reverse complement strand
TCCGTTGTTATAGTTAAAATAGCCAGGTCCGCATTGCTGCTGATCGCTTTAATTTGGCACGCAACCTTATCGTCGGTATTATTAAAAATAATGAAAACAGTTTGTGCATTCTCCACCACATGGCGGTTGGTGACAAAATAGCGGACCGGTTTTCCCGGTTTTCCCACTGCAAATCCCGAACCGATAGAGGCTTTATCCTTCCCTATTTCTGCATAAATCCTAACGCAGCTGTCCCGAATCTTATCCGGCTTGGCAGATACAGTGACAGTGCATGCTGCAAGCAAAAAAATGCAAAGCATAAGATGCTTCCATATTTTTTTCATTTTTATACCTCTTTCCCCGACGTAAATCAGTTGATCCCTATAATCACAATAGTGGCGTTGTCCTGATGCGCTTTTTTCTTTTCTTCTACCAGATTGATCGCTTCTTCTGCCGCATCCTGAGGAGCGCGGTTCATCAGTGCGATCAGCTCATCGTCGCTCAAAGTACCAAATACGCCGTCGGACATAAGAAGCACTCTGTCTCCCGAAAGCAGCCTGATCGGATTCAGTGTCCGGTCGACCAGACGCATTCCTTCTTTTCCGATAAAAGAGGTGATCCGTACTTTCTTTCTCTCTTCGAGGGGCGGTGCCTCTCTGTCGTAGAGAGCCCGGTTCTCATCATTATCACGCCCTGCAATATGCTCTCTGTTCAGCTGAAGGATGGCTCCCTGCCGGTACAGAACGATCCTGCTGTCGCCGACCGATATCAGATTAAGCATATCTTCATAGATCAGCACAGCCACGAGGGTCGTGCCGGATCTCAGATTTTCCGAGCGATTGATTTCCAGTACTTCTTTTTGTCCTCTTGCGGTAAGTTCGAGCAATTTTTCAGCCGGAGACATTGCGGGGTCCAGCTTGGTAAACTCGCTGCAAAAGCTCCTCATCAGCGTGTTGCTTGCCACCTCGCCGGCATTCATCCCGCCTATTCCGTCGGCAACGGCCGCCAAAAGGCCCTGCCTGTCCACAGTTGCCTGATCCTTCCAGGCAGATATTGCGTAACTGTCCTCCTGATTTTTGCGGGTTCCTACGGTCTGCGCGACTCCTACGTCATAGCGGGAACGCTGCACCGGGAACTGCTCGGACGACATTTCTACTTCTGTCATCTGCAAATTGTTTCGTGCGTTATCCATACGCAGTTACTCTCCTTTCCGGGCACTCAGTACCACAGCACTGTAGTTATCCTGATCGGGCATGGCACGTTTGTTTACCGCATCAATCAATGCTTTTGCCCGTTTATCTTCGGGATCTGCAACGATCCTTTCTATCTCTTCATCGTTCAGGGTTCTGAACACTCCGTCGCTCAGCAGCACCAGTCTGTCTCCGGGCAGAAGCGAAAATGGCCTTTCGGGACAGTCGACCGGCAGCTCCTCCGGCATGGTCAGGTGGTTGGTGACCGAGTCACGATATCGATTGTATTTTGCTTCCCGCTTCAGCGTCAGCCCGAATGCGGCTTTTTCATCCAGCTCGGTTCCCAGAACCTGCTCCCGGTTGAGCTGTATGAGGCCTCCTCTGTAAAGATAAATCCGGCTGTCTCCGACGGAGAGGAAAGTGCACATTCCTTTGTGAACGAGAACAGCCACCACCGTGGCTCCTCCCTCCAGCTGCTGTTTTTCCGCTGCTTCCAGCGCCTTATTTCTGGCAGCGCGATACGCATTTTGGAGCCTCACGGTCATATCTTCCCTCGAGTCATCCAGCTCAAACGCGTTCACCATTTCCTCCGCGGCTATTCTGCTGAACGTCTCTCCGGCCTGCATGCCTCCCATCCCATCCGAGAGGACGGCAAGTATTCCTTTTTCCCGTCCGACGTATTTCCTCGAAATACCGTACGTGTCCTGCTGCACGCTTCTGCTGCCTTTACCCTGTTTTGTATTGATGTTAATTTTCATCCGCACTTAACCTTCGGGGGTTCCATTCCATCCCCCTAAAAAACAAACCGGCTCAAAGCATTGCAAAAAGCCCTCGTCTTTTTCAGAGGGCCTTTCACTGACTTCGTGCCGGTTTTTTGAAGTTTTTGTATGTTGTGTATCCCTTAAGGGCTGAGATTTGACTTGAATACTTCATTTTACAATTTGACCGATGTGTTAAAAAATGCATGCGAAATCATTTCGTTCATATGTTGATTATTACCAAATTCATTATATCAATTCCGAGCCGAAAAGTCTACTATGAAACGGGGGGAAAGACAGGGGACGGTTCTTCGTTTCACCCGGAAATGGAACACGGGGACGGTTCCATTTCCGGGTGGAACGAGGAACCGTCAATCTACCGATAACCGTATCCCGCCCGCGCGTTCGGACGGCTGGATGATCACGGTCACCGGGTTGCCGCCGCTCCACTCGAAGGTGTAGGACTCGCCCGATGCCTGGCCGATGAATGTTTTCCAGTTAAGGTCTGTCTTGATAGCGGGGTCGCAGCTGCCCTGCCCGATCCAGCAGATGACTGCATCGGGGTCGACCGAGATCGTGTTTCTGCTTTCTACATTGGAAAGGACCAGCGGGTTACCGTCCGAGAGGACGGCCACGTAGGCATCCTTGCCTTTTCCGGTCAGGGTGGAAGTCGCCAGGCCCTTCTGAGACATTACGCCCACGCCGATGAATCTGACCTTGTAATCGCAGTCCTTAGTAAATGCAAGAATGTTCTCCGATTCCACAGAGATCATCTCGCCGTAATCCAGCTTATAGACCACGATATGCTGTCCGTAGCCGGCATAATATGTCACCGAATCGCCCTGGAAGGTGGCCTTCATCAGCGGCATATTCTCTCCGGTGGCGCGCCTGATGAGCGAGCCGAGTGCAGCCCGGGCAAGGCTCTCCTGCGGCCCTAACAGCACTTTCTCAAACCTGTAGTTCTTCGACGGGCTGTCGCCCGCAATAAATGCACCGGCTTTAGTGAACAGTACGTCACTTCCCCTGCATGTCACCTTTAATGTAAGCTCATTAATTGTTTCAAATGTCAGCATCTCCTGCTCCTCCTTCCTCGGTGTACCATCGCAAACACCTGTAGAATGATTCCTGAGGCCGTACATCAGAGTACTGTCTCGATCACTTTAGAACTATAATTGAGACAGCACTTCAGGCAATCTCCACCCCATACATCGCGCACTGCCCTGCCAGATCACGGTTTACTCCGTTCCCGACCGGATTAAATTTCCATTGACCGTTGTGCAGATAGAGTTCCCCGATCGTCATCGAAGTAACATTGGCATAGTACTCGTCCAGTTTATAGCTCACAAGCTCCTGATTTGTGGAGCCGTCCAGGATACGCACATACACGTCCTTGAGCATGCTGAAATTGAGATGATTTTCATATGCCTCGTTGATCGTAATGACGAATACCACTTTCTGGATCTGGCTGTTCAAAGCCTGCAGATTGACCGTGATGATTTCTCTGTCTTTACCGCTCGGATCTTCCATGAACTTCACGCTGTTGTCCGGGCTTACCTCCTGTCCGTAGAACACAAACCACTCATCTCCAGGCACCTTGCCGGTGGCGCCGGTCAGGAAAGCCGATGCGTCCACTTCGCAGCGTGCATCTATGATGTTCCAGCCGAAGCAGGCCTTGAGCGTCCGCAGGCCTCTGTTCTGCGGATCCAGGGAAGATTTCTGCCCTTTACGCAGCGGATTTGCGAATCTCGGCAAGACCATGTCGGGAACCCGCGGCGGCGTTGGTGCAGGCGTCGGCTGCGGACGAGGAACAGGTGCAGGCTGCGGGCTCGCGGCCCGGTTTTGCGGTCTTGGCTGTGGTGCCGGCTGCGG
>CADCPK010000191.1 GCA_902803215.1 uncultured Lachnospiraceae bacterium | reverse complement strand
TTCTGAACATCAAAGAAAGAACCGGCGGATAATTTGGATGGAACATGTATAAGGCTCCGCACCATGTACTAATATCCCACAGCGGTATGTTAATTATATCAGTCATGAATACTTCGTCGTTTTTGCACTGTTGGTAAGAAAAATCTGGAGGAACTCCATAGATTACTTTTCCATCTTCTATCTCTTCCTCATCACATGATGGGTTCTCCTTGTGTAACGCCTTCTTTTCCAACCTAACCATCGGCTCTTCATCGAATCCATTTACCAGGCTGGAATAAGAGAACATCTCTGGACCAAACGTGGAATAACCGTAAAACAGGCTGTCTGTAAATACTTCTGAGCGAGCTAAAACGAATTCATTTTCGACCATTTCTTTCAGCTTCTGAAAATCTTCATTCGAACTCAGTATCGCAGAAATTATAGTAGAAATGATCTCAATGAGCTTGCTTGAAAGCATCTCGTGCGCAAGTTGAAACTCAGAATCGGTATACTCGGAAATATAGATTGACATGTGTGTTGGGTTATTTCTACTGTAGCGCATCTCAATTGAGAATCCGTCCTGAGAAGCCTTTATAATATCAATGTCAAAGACACTGGCGCGCGAATAGATATCATTATGAAAGCCCGTGCCCAAGAAGCATTCTAACGTGGCTAACAGAGTGGCCGCAAACTCAATGGAGAATATGTCATTTGACGAGCGAATGCGAAAATTGCATCCCATTATCCTGGACTGTAGCACACTCTCCTTTTCAAATCCGTACCATGGTTCATACCTGATCTGATCCCATGCAGGTTGGTTTGCCCACATTTCCATGTACTTATCTGCTTCTTCTGTGCTTTCATTGTTCTCCTGAAGCAAATCCTTATCATAGTATCCGAGTTCATACCTACATGCCATTGCTGAGAGCGGGAGCCCTTTTGCGTCAAGATATTTGGGGAGTTTTCCGAGGCAGCGCAGTTTCTCAAAAGGTGTTTTAAAGATAGGATAAGCAAGCAAAACGTCGAAGTTGTTCCCGTCATCTGGAATGGTGCCTGGGTAGGCATCGCGCGCTATCAATTCAATTATGTGCATTTCAGAAGCAAAGATGACTCTTCCTTGCATTAACTCTATCCACTTAAGCTCATTCGCAGCTACTGCAAAGAACGGAGTAATCTCACCCTTCTTCATGTATTCATTCAAACAGTATGTTACGACATAAAAATAATAATTCCGCGCCGCCCAATAAAGTCCAAGCTTTTTGTACAATTGAGCCATTAAGAAAACAGTTTTTGTAAGAGAGTCCGTATTCGCCTCATTGTGGAAACTCAATACTGCCTTACTGAAAAATGAAAGTGCTCTATAGGGATCGGAGTCGATCAGCTGACTGCCGCGCATAGCATTCATTGTTGCAGCTTCTGAATCGTGTTTCTCCTTGGATAGTCTGGTAACTAAAAGATCAAACAGTTGATCGTAGTTATTCGCTTCTTGATAGATAGGAACGCGTTGTATCATCTTCGCTATAGTTTCAACATCAACCTCCAGACTGTTTTCACTTTTTTGAACAATATCAATATAATCATTTACGATGTCATCCAAGGAATCACCGCGTGCAAGGCGAATCATCTGAAAACTGTTTCGGGCAGAGAGTATCGTATTGGGCTTGTTTTCATCGCTTGTGAGATACATAAATAAGGATTCTATTACATGCCGATGCTGTTCTAACTCGATCTCGTTTTCTTGTTCGCGTTGGGTAAGAGAAAACAGATTCATCCACAGTGTGCAGAGCTTCTCGAATAGATATGTAGTCTTCTCTTCAGATGCTATTTTTTCAAAATCTTTATAATACGCATAGAAACGCGTCGCGGAAGGATACCACCAGAAAATCGTCCAGGCACTCTCATAAAAAGCATCTGCTTGGTCAATAATGGACCCATATTCTTTGGCCAAACGAATGTATCGGTCAATACGGTTTTGTGTTTCCTGCTCATCTTTTTCTAATTCACGTGAGAGAATAACACTTCTTCTGGCATGCTTAATGATCTCGGCGGCCTTAATAATACTCAAATCTCTCAGTATTGTCTCTATTTCATCAAGTTCCTGCTGCCGTTTATAATCTTTTTCTCCTAATCGTTTCTCGTCCAGAAGGTTTTCAGACAATCCAATTGTATTTACAGCAATTTTCCGATTGTTCTCATTTCTGAATACAGCATCCAACAACCAATCCATACTAAGGATTCGTACATCAATGCCATATTTGCTTCTAAGATCATCTTCCACTTCAGCACGTTTCTTATCAGGAATAAGCTGATTGGAAATGAAAAAGATCTTTTTATACTCACGCCCAGCCGTGATTGTCTCTACGATTTTCTTTACATCAGACTTTACCTTGGAACGCCAATCGGCTTTTGCACTTATCGCAAAAGCCCAACGCTCAACACCAGCTTTGTCGCCATA
>CADCPK010000190.1 GCA_902803215.1 uncultured Lachnospiraceae bacterium | reverse complement strand
TGTCTTTTCCGGCTTTTGCAGCCTGGATCACCAGATCGTGATGCTGATTGTTGTTCACGACGATCAGCACGACATCGATGTCCTGATTGGCCAGAAGCGCCTCGTTGGAAGCATAGCGCTTGATGCCCGGTTTGACATCTTCGAGCTGCTTGGAATCTTTGTCAGAGATACCGATGATCTGATACTGCTCCATGCTGCTCAGCATGGTCTCGTGCTCATGGCCCATAAAGCCGTGACCGATGATTCCTACGCGGATTTTTTCCATGTACTTTTCCTCCTGTTATGTCTGTGGGTACATAATTTTCATCATGAATGCATTATACAAAAAGCGGAAAAAAGTTTCTTTTCTCCGCTTTACGCCTTGTATGGCCGTTTTTGCTTTTTGCCTGATCAAAGTTTTCAGGCAGGTTAAAAAATGATGTTATTTTTTAACCTGCCTGATATTTATCGCATTATTCGTCTGCGCAGTGGATCAGTCTTACACGTCCAAACATGCCCGAAGGCTCGTACAGACCTTTTTCGTAACCGAAGAAGCTCTGGTCATGGTTCAGGACATCTCTTTCCGGTGTATTGACGACCTCGACCTCGATCGTGTTGGTGCCTTTCTTCAGCGCACCGGTGAGGTAGAAGCGGTACGGCGGGCAGAGGCGGAAGTCCGCAGGCTCGCCGTTAACTACGACGCTCCCCGCTTCGTAAAGGTGTTCTGCCTCCAGATACCAGCTTCCCTCCGGATTGTCCACTTCGATCTCGCGGCGGTACCTGATGGCGCCCGAGAACTTAGGCAGAACATCCGAAACAGGGATCAGCGGTGCGGTGGGATCTTCGCCGGTGAGAAGAACCTTCTCCTCTCCCTCGGCGCAGACCTTGACCTCCCATCCGCAGGACAGATCTGTGATTGTCAGCATACGCTTTTTGGTGCCGTGGATGCGATGGCGCATTTCTCCTCCGGCCCAGTCCGGGATCAGGTCGCGGACTTCCTCGAAGGAACCGCTCGAATTCTCCCGTCCGCCTATGCCGAGCGGGCTTACGATGTCAAGCTCGGCCGCTTCCTTCGGCGAAGCCGTAAACAGTATCACGGAGCTGTAGGGATCAAGCGTGACCGTGCAGATCATCACCGGAGTGTCAAAGCCGCTCGCCTTGATCTGCTCCACCTCGAGTATCTTATTTTTCATCGCGTCATAGCGATAGACCTTCTGTTCTTCGTCTTTCAGTCTGACGAGAAGGTCTCCGCGGATCTCGCGCGATTTTGATTCGTTGAATACCATCCACAGATCGCCTGTGTCTTTACGGTAGTGATAGAACGATGCGGTGCCGGTAAAGTTGGCTCTGGCGCCTACCACTCCGATCTCTTTGAGTGCGGGTACAAGCTCGGCATCAGACACACATTTTACTTCGCCGTATTCCGGTGCGGCTTCCCGCACAAACAGGACGTTTACCTCGGGATGACGTTTGATGAAGCTGAGAAGCTTAGGATCCGCATAGCGGGAACCCGGGACGATCAGGGCCTTCAAAGAGACGCCGCTCACGAATAATCTTTCGTTCTTCACTTCGGCTTCGTAGTGCTCCGTGTTGGGGCCTTCGCCGTCGATCACGCTGAGCACATCCGAAGGGATCAGCGCATAATCGATCATATTTTCAAAGAGGATCTTTCCGACAACCTCGTCGCGCATGCTTTCGCTCATCCAGTCCAGCGTTCCGTCATACAGGATGCCCACCTCGGGCTGCCATTTTCCGCCGCTGAACACGTGGCACAGGCGGTTGCAGTATTTCATCAGCTCCGCAAAGTAGGGGAACTCGGGATTGTTGCCGCGGGCGTAGAAATGCGGCGGGCAGTCGGTGTCGGGGTATTCTCCCATCGAAAAGGCGTGGGGGACCAGGCGGTTGACGCCGCGGGTGATCAGGTGATCGGCCACCCATTTCATGTCGCGAACGCCGAAGCTCCATCCGTAGGCGCCGAAGGTCTCGCACATCAGGCGGCCCTTTTTCTCCGTCTGGAGAAGCGCGGCGGAAGCGCCCAGCTTGCTCAGTGTATAGTGGAAGAAGGGGCCTTTCGCATCGGTGAAGCCATGGCGGATCGAATCCGGATTGCCCGGGATGACCTGGCCGCCGATGTTGTCGATGCCGGCCATCGCCTGGCCGCTCATCGCACGGAAGTAGTGGCCCGCGCCTGCGCCGAGGCGGCTGTGTTCTCCGTTGTCCTCGATGACGTGGCCGATATATTCTACGTTATGGTCGGCGCACCATTTGCCCAGCTGTTCCGAAAAATGTTTCTGGTAGAGCCTGGTTGCGGCGTCCATGTAGGCATAGCGGGCTTTTGCGGTCTTTACATCGTCATCGCTCGGGTAGAACAGGAGCGGGAGAAAATCTTTCCAGTCTTTGCCCAGGCGTTCTTCGAGGTATTCCGGCATCTCTTTGCTCCAGGGCAATGGCATCTTTTTCCGGCCTATTGCCTCATCAAAGCTGAAACCGTCCACATTGGAGAAGCCGGGTTCGTCCGAGAAGAAACCGGCGATCGTCTTTCCAAACTCTTCGGGATATTTGTTGTAATGCGCCTCATAGACCGCTTCGATCAGCACATGAACGGAATCCCCGTCGAGCATGTTGATGTAATCATTCTTTCCGCCTTCATCGTAGGTGGTATGGACGATAAAGAGCCGCCATACACCTTCCGGAAGATCGCAGATCAGCGTGTTGTCCCTGATCTCTGCCTGTATACCCGGAATGCTGCCTTTCATCTCGGGGTAGAGCACGCAGCATTCATCTTTGACCGTGTCTCCTTCTTTCAGCGGGAAGGCATAGATGCCGACAAGCTTCTGTTCGTCGACAAGCGGCTGTTCGGGACGTTTTCCCAGGTCCATGAAGGTGAAGGTTTTGGTCATGTTGTAGGGGATATCGAGCGTTCCGCGGAACACGGGGCCGACGATATCGAAGGTTTTTACCGAGAGGTACTGCTTTGCACGTTCCGGATATTTTTTGGGGATCAGGCCGTTAGCCATTCCTGTGGGGAAGTGGGCATCGTCCAGGATCCAGATCTTCATGTTTCTCTTTTTTGCCTCATCGAGCACAATATCAAAGTCTCTCCACCAGAGAGGACCGGCAAAATCAGGGTGCGGACGTGATTCCAGGCATACGGCTTTGATGCCGCACTCGTCAATCTTCTCGATCTCTTCGCGGATCACGGCTTCTTCTTCGCCTCTCATCCACAGGAATGGGAGGATATAATTGTCATTTTTGCCCTGAAGGGCTTCCAGAATGCTTTTGCTCATAACCTGCTCCTTTTTTAGGGGGGTGTTAAGGTGGTTTTTTAGTGAATTTCAACAAATTCATTATAGCATTTGAAGGAGGTGTCTGTAAAGATAAACAGGGGCGCCTGTTTTGCGTTCGCGAGGGGGGCCCTCGCAGCTCCCCTGTAGCGGGGAAGGGGAGCCGCTCAGAGTTGCGAAGTCCGCTCTTCCCCTCCCCCGCACCCCCACCCCTCCCGGGCACGCTTTTTATACACAAACACACGGGGACGGTCCTTTTGTGGTCGCACACAAAAGGACCGTCCCCCTGTTTCATTTTTCTTTCATGATCACAAACCCTGCCACAGCGGAGATTGTCATTCCTATTGCGCACAGAATGAATGTATTCTGTGAGGATGTGCTACCGAACAGGGCTTTTGATACTGCGTTCAGGACTACCGGGGACACGATCTGGCCCAGGCAGTTGGCGCTGGATACTATTCCGGCGGCCATTGCGGCGGCGGAGGCAGGAACCGCGTTGGAGGCTTCTACCATCGAGGTCGGGATAAAGCAACCCTGAGAGAAGCCGCAGAGGAAGGAGCCGATGCCGAGCAGGGGCAGATTCTGCGGGAACACCACCAGAAGCAGCGCACCCAGAGCGAAGGAAAGCATTGCGACGGACATCGTCGCTTTTTTGGTCACCTTCGATACCGCGCCGAGCAGCAGCCCGATGACGATCTGCGCTACCGAGAAGATCGATGTCAATGTTCCGGCAACCGAGGCGCTGTTTGCAAAGCTGCCTTCGATGTGCATCGAAATGTTGGTCGTGTAGCTGATCAGGAAAAAGTTTTCGAGGAAGGCCAGCAGCGCGATGAGGAACACCTGTGTGTTCACACGGGCGCCTTTTCCGCCTTCGCTCTCGGTCTTACCGGTATCCGGCAGGCAGAGCAGAATGAGCACAAAGCACACGGCTCCGACCACGTTGATCCAATAGGACTTTGAAAAATCTACATTGCCCAGCCTTCCGGCTGTGGCTGTGATGACCGCGATTCCGGCCCCCACGCTGGCGGACTGCACGCCCATCGCGATGACTCTTTCGTCACCCGTGAACCATTCCGCGACCACAGCGGTGTTGAGGGCCGTTGCAAGGCCAAGACTGAATCCATAGATCGTACGCATCGCGAACAGGACCGGAAAGCTGTCCGTAAACAGCGGGACCATGCCGACAGCAAAGGCCACGAAGGCTGCTGCCAGAAGAAGCTTCTTTTTGCTGATCTTTGTCACCAGCACACCGCAGAGAAGGGCAAAGACCATTCCCACGAGAGACGGTGCGGTGATCAACATCTGGACCATGCTCCTGCTGACATCCGGATAATGTTCGCTTATCGCCGCAAGGACCGGCGAGGGTCCGAACTGCAGGCCCTGCAGAAAGCTGATGCATACGATTGTGATATAGATTCGCAGTTTATTTGTTGTCTTCATTATTCATCCAGTTCAAAAAACAGTGTTGTATATCTTCCCATATCATAGAATACCGGACGTACTCTTACCGGAAGCTTGCCGTCGATCTCACGTGCTTTTCTCTTATTGATGCCGACGATAACGGCATTGATCGACGGACCTTCGTCGAGCTGCACTTCGCCGCACACATATTTGAGTCCGCGGTCCTCAAGCTCAAGACGGGCATTCAAAACACCTGTGAACACAAAGCTCTTCAGCTCGCCTTTGCCGGTAAGTGTGGTCCACTCTGTCTCGTGATATCCGCAGGTGTTGCAGGCAAGATGAGGCGGAAACTCGATCGCGCCGCACTCTTTGCATTTTCTTGCATAGATCACGCCGTCCTTGAGTCCGTTCCAGAATTTTTCCACGATATGCTCAGGGTTCCAGAATTCTTCTGTTGTCATTCTTTCGGGATTCATCGTATCTTTCTTCCTTTCGTATGATGGTATGATGTGAACCGTCGAATCGAAGGAAAACAGCAATGCATTATGCTGTTTGCCGTTTAACCGACGGTCCGCTTCGTGGACTGTCGATTAAAACTTCGATTCCAGGATGATCGCGCGGACATTCTGTGCGCCGCCGAATCCGCGAAGGAACACACGTTTCGGAAGTTTCTTCACCTGACGCTCGCCGGCTTCGCCGCGCATCTGGGTCACTGCTTCGAACACATCCGCCATACCGGAAGCACCGAATGCATGTCCGTAGGAGGTTCTTCCGCCGTTGGTATTCATCGGCTTGTCTCCGTCATAAGCGATCCTTCCGTCAAGAACATACTTCCATCCTTCTCCCTTCGGAAGATAGCCGATCTCTTCGGCTGCCAGGAAGGCGGAGGAACCGATAAAGTCGTTGACATACAGAAGATCGATGTCGTCTGCGGTAAGGCCGGTCAGTTCGAATACCTGGCGTGCGGCTTCCGCGGTTGCTTTCTTCTCAAGATGCGGCACGATCGCATCCAGGACAGATGCGCCTACGCCAAGAACCTCGACCGGTTTGTCGGTGAACTTATGCGCGATCTCGGTGGGCACTACGATGCAGGCTGCCGCGCCGTCGGCCACGCAGGAGTCGCTGGCGGTACGCAGGTACTGTGTCATCTTGGGGTTGTAGGGCGATTTCATGTATTCCCAGACATCATCATATCCGGCCTTCTTTGCAAGCTCTTCAAACGGAGTCCTGCGGATCGCGCGCGGGCAGAGCGCTGCGGCACGGCGGAAATGATATGCCTGATGAGAAAGGACGTCGTCGATCTGCTCGGGAGTGAGTCCGTTCTCTTTTGCGTAGTAATTGATCCAGTCGTCATGGTTCATGCCGGGGCCGCCGCCAAGGTATCTGCCATAAGCACGGTCAAAGATGGAATCCAGATCCGGGAAAAGGACCTCCGAAGTAAGAGGAACTCTGAAATGAGCCG
This sequence comes from uncultured Lachnospiraceae bacterium, assembly GCA_902803215.1. Taxonomy (GTDB): domain Bacteria; phylum Bacillota; class Clostridia; order Lachnospirales; family Lachnospiraceae; genus Blautia_A. The sequence goes on along the minus strand of CADCPK010000190.1, from coordinate 12,495 downwards.
GTGTATTGCCGTCCGGCATGCCGGTTCCCTGCTCGCTGCAGCCTGAAAGGACGATGTCATATGCGCCGCTGGCTACCGCAAACACAGCTTCTTCAAGAGCGATATAGCCTGTACAGCAGCCTTCGGAATGGGAAAGGGATCCTTTTCCGCGCATTCCGAACCAGTCTGCCACCTGAAGGTTCGGGGTGATACAGTTATTGAGAACATGCGGGTTGGCTGATCCATGGAAGAAATACTGCACGTCGCGGGGTTCTACTCCTGCATCTTTCATGGCGTCCAGAGCTGCATGGCCAAAGAGCTCGCCGTTGGTGATTCCTTTGTAGGTCGGGTTTTCTACGCCGTTGAAGAACGGGGTGGCGCCGATACCGACAATGGATACGCTCCGCATGTTTTTACCGAGTTTTACATTCTGCACCATACTCTATTTCTCCTTTGCGCAATGTGCCGTCTGTGTCACTTACATTTCGTCCATTACAAAATCTACGAGGTCGCCGATGGTCTCGAACTTGCCGAAACGTGCTACCGGGATCATGACATCAAAGTCGTTCTCGATGGATGCGCTCATAGCGACACGCTGCATGGAAGCTACGCCGAGTTCCTCGGAAATGTTGGTGTTTTCATTGATGGCTGCTGCGTCTTTGTTGAATGCCATTGCTGCGAATTCGATGATCTTTGCGAGTACTTCTTCTCTGTTCATGGTGGGTCTCCTTTCGTTTTTCAGTTTGTTCCACGTACTTTTTATCTGATGAACTTATTATATGACACTTTGGGAGATTAGAATGTGCCACGTGTCACATTTATATCATTTTTTCTGTTTTTATTTTCTGCATTTCCGGGCAGATGGGAAACCGTCAAATGCTGACCGGCAGCCCGCCTTGCAGGCTGTCCGGCCCATATGCTTTTTATGGTTTATTTCACGTATATTTATGCGAAGCTTACCTGTACTTCCTGCATCAGGACCTCGCGGGAGTTACCGCCCGCATAGATGCGGAAGAGGCCGTCTTCGAGCAGATAGTTGCGGTCGTTGTCGTAGAAGCCCATATCCTGTTTGGCGAGGGTAAAGTGTACCGTCTTCTTCTCCCCGGGGTTCAGTGCGACTTTTTCGAATCCCTTGAGTTCCTTCACAGGACGTACGAGGGATGCGGCCACATCCTGCATATAGAGCTGGACTGTCTCGCGTCCCGCCGCTTCGCCGTCATTTTTCACGTCGACGGAGATCTCGAGCGCGCCTGCCGCTTCTTTCACCTGCAGGTTGTCGTAGCTGTAGTGTGTGTAGCTCAGGCCGTAGCCGAACGGGTAGAGGGAGTCGAGCGGCGCATCCAGATATCTGGATGTGAATTTGCTCTTGGAGCCCGGGCGTCCGGTGTTCGGATGGTTGTAATAGACCGGGCACTGTCCCGTCACAGCCGGGAACGAGGAAGAAAGTCTGCCTTCGGGGTTGACTTCGCCCGAGAGCACCCTTGCCACCGCGTTGCCCATGCGGATACCCAGGTGCCATGCTTCGACGATCGTGGGAACATAGCTGTTCTCCCACTCGAGGGCGAGCGGACGTCCGTTCATCAGGACCAGTACCACCGGTTTGCCGGTCTGCATCAGCATCTCGAGAAGTTCTTTCTGCCTGCCGGGAAGGGTGATGGACGCCCTCGAAGAAGCTTCGCCGGACATCGCGACGGTCTCGCCGCACACGGCCACGATCACATCGGCGTAATCGCCCGCGGCGATGATCTCGTTCATGTTCAGATCGCCTTCGGGGCCTCCACAGGCAAAGTAGCGTACATTCTTGAATTCTGCCTCCATGCCTTCGCGGATGGAAACGCAGTCCTTCTCCTGCCAGCTCATCGCCCAGGCGCCGATGATCTCTTCACGGCTGTCCGCAAGGCTGCCGACCAGAGAGATCTTCGCGTCTTTGCTCAGCGGAAGGACATTGTCCTCGTTCTTGAGCAGAACGATCGATTTTTCTGCGGCCTCCTGCGCAAGGGAAGTGTGCTCCTCGGGAAGAACTTCGTAGCGCTTCATCGCCTCTTCCGAGACGTAGGGATGATCGAAGAGGCCCAGCCACATCTTTACGCTGAGGATACGGCGTGCTGCTTCATCGATCACTTCGAGGGATACTTTTCCACTCTTAACAGCTTCTACCAGATGATCGTGATAGATTCCGGTGCCCATATCCATGTCCATTCCGGCGATCGCCGCTTTTACTCCGGCGTCTTTGTCATCTTCGGCAATGCCGTGCACAACACACTCGCGGATGGCGTTTGCGTCGCTGACCACAAAGCCCGGGAATCCCAGCGAATCCTTGAGAATGTCACGAAGCAGGAATTTATTTACGGTGCAGGGAACGCCGTTCAGGTCGTTGAAAGCTGCCATGACGGTCTGTGCGCCGGCTTTTACGCCTGCTTCGAATGTTTTGAGGTAGTTGTTGTAGAAAACGTTCATCGCCATGCCGACCGTGTTGTAATCGCGGCCGGATTCGCATGCCCCGTAAGCTGCATAGTGCTTGAGGCAGGCGGCGACATAGTTTTCCGTAGTTGAATGGTCGTCCTGAAGGCCGCGGATCTTGGCTTCCGCAAAGCGGGATCCGAGATAAGGATCTTCGCCCGGTCCTTCCGAAACTCTTCCCCAGCGGGCATCTCTGGCCACATCGACCATCGGCGCAAAGTGCCATGCCACGCCGGAAGCTCTGGATTCTTTCGCTGCCATAGCTGCGGTCTTCTCCATGAGTTCGGTGTCGAAGGATCCGGCCTCCGCGATAGCGATCGGGTAGACGGAACGGAAACCGTGAATGACATCCAGACCGAAGATCAGCGGAATGCCCAGGCGGCTTTCCTCGACTGCGATCTTCTGCAGTTCGTTCACCTTCACGGGATCCTGCACCATCAACGAGCCCACCTCTCCGCGGCGGATCTCTTCTTCATGAAAATCCTGCGTGGCGGTGCTCATAATGCGGCCGAATTCTTCCTTGGAAATTCTACCGTCCGTCATCATCTCGATCAGTTCCTCGAACGGAACGTCAAATCCCCCCACGATGGACGGAGAGACCTGGTTCATCTGTCCGATCTTCTCTTCCAGGGTCATCTGGGAGAGGATCTTTTCTACTCTTGCTTTCTGTTCAGCTGTTAATCCCTGCATATGTACCTCCAAAATGGGAAAGACAGGGGACGGTTCTCTGTCTTGTGTTTTTTAAAAGACAGGGGACGGTTCTCTGTCTTTCCCCTGTCTTTCAAGAATGGAACGAGGAACCGTCCCCCGTTTCACCTGATCTGTTCCGTATTCACCGGCATAGCCGGATCTGAGCTCTGCCCCCGCATTGCGGCAGCCTTGCCCCTCCACTTGCCGGATTTATACCTGATAAACCCGATCAGCGCGGAGAGCGTCCAGCCCACGGGCGTCGCCCACCATATTCCAAAATATCCAATCCATGACGAAAGAACAAACGGCAGGATCCCCCTCGAGATGATCTCGGCGAAGCTCATCACAACCGTAGGCCTTACATCGGAAACGTTCCGCAAAAAGTTCTGGAAGACAAACACCATGCCCAGCACCGGGCCGAAACATCCGGTGAGCCTGATCAGCGGCACGCCGATAGCCAGAACTTCGGGCTCCGGCGAGAAGAACCTGACCAGCGGGGCGGCAAACACGAAACCGAACACGGCCATCACCGCACTGTAGATCACCGCGATCCGAAGGCCGGCATACAGTCCCTGAACCGTCCTTTTTTCGTCCCCCGCGCCGATATTCTGTCCGCAGAAAACTCCGGTGGCAAGACCGATGGAAAAGGCCAGGCAGAAGCAGATGTTTTCTACTTTGTTTCCCACGGTATATGCCCCTACCACTATGGCGCCGTAACTGTTTACAGCCGCCTGGATGAACATGGTGGAGAGGGTCACTACCACGGTCGAAAAGGTAGCCGGAAGGCCGATCCGCACCATCTCTTTTGCCGCAGGAGGATCTATACGAAATTCCGAAACGGAGAATCCGAGCTCCGGCATTTTTCTGTGAACATAAGCCAGGCAATAAAGCCCGGACACCAGCTGTGCGATCACCGTCGCCGCCGCTACTCCCGCGACGCCCATTCCACCGATCAGCACAAACGCAAGATCCAGAACAATATTGACGATGCTCGAGATGATCAGTGCAACGAGCGGTGTCGACGAGTTTCCTACCGACCGAAGGAACGAGGACATTCCGTTGTACAGGCATGTCGCCAGGATACCGCAGCACATGATGCGGACATACATGAGGGACCCGGCATAAACCTCGGCAGGCGTCCCCAGAAGCCTGAGCGTCGGGCCTGCCAGCAGAAAGCCGATCACCGAAAAAGCCAGCCCCAGAATTCCCAGGATCTTCCACATCGTGATATATGCTCTTCGAAGTCCTTGTGAATCCCCGCTTCCGAAAATCTGCGCCGTCACGACCGATGCCCCGCTTGCGGCTCCAAGAACCAGCGAGACCATCAGCGAGTAGGCCGGGCCGCTTGCGCCGACAGCTGCCAGGGCATTGATCCCGACAAACCTGCCCACGACCATCGCGTCGACCATGTTATATAGCTGCTGAAATACATTTCCGATAAACAGCGGTACCGCAAACAGCAGGATGGCGCGGGAAGGACTCCCGGTCAGCATGTCGACTCCGCGGGCCGCTTTCTTTGTTTTAAAACTTATAGTCAAATAAACACACCTTTTTTCACAGCCGCAATTCTGCCGTTATTCTTTTAAAGTCAAGGATAACCGAGACAAAGGTAAAAAGAGACTGTCGCGTTGTATCAATTGCGACAGCCTCTCCCTTTCTCTCACTCACCGGTATTTTCTGCCCCGGCTGTCGGGCAGCAAACCTTTAGTGCTTTTTAAATTTACCGACCTTGATCAGACGGTTGGGCAGCTTCGGAAGCTTGCCTGCTGTCTTGACGATCGCTTCTTCTTCACAGACTTCGATACACTTGCCGCACTTCGTGCAGTCAAATTCGTCGATCATGTGAATGAAGTTCGGCTTACCTTCGATACATTCAGCCGGACATACATCCATACATTCGCCGCAGCCCGTGCAGGTGTGCGGGTCAATATAAATATGTACAAATGCGGTACATACCTCTGCCGGACATTTATTCTTCTTGATATGCGCCTCAAATTCGGACGCGAATTTCTTCATCGCGCTGAGAGCCGCCTTCGGTGCTTCCTGACCTACGGTACACAGTGTATTGTAGGTGCAAGCATCGCCGATCTCGTCTGTCAGAGAAGCAAAGTTCGTTTTTCCTCTTGCCTGCGTGATCTCTTTGTACATGAACTAGATCTGGTTCAGACCTTCGCGGCAGAACACGCATCTTCCGCAGCTGGCCTGACGGTCCTTCGAGAGCATCTTGGCTGTCTCGGCAACGATACAGTCTTTGTCTGTAAGCACACGGATCACCGCGTTTGTCGCATCCGCTGCTTTGAGATCTGCTGCCTCCTCGGGCGTATAATACTGATAGCCCAGATATACGGCTTTTGCACCGTCGAGGCTTACAAGCTCGGAAACCGGTGTCTCAGCGGGAACCTTCTTCAGGCCGTCTGCAGTACAGATGTACGCACCGTCCGTGTATGTCCCTGCGATGATATCCGCCAGATCCGCCGCCGTCGCGATGTGCATGCGCAGATCGTTCTCGGTTTCTCTGACATTGATGATATCATTTACGATGATGATCTTGTGCGCCTCGGCTGCAGCTTTCAGTTCATCCGCAAGAGCGGTCTCCCACACGGGAAGATACAGGAATTTTGCGGAAGCGTTAACCAGCATGGCCGCGATCTCGATGCCGTCAAACACCTTCTCGGGATCGTCTTTTAACAGAGCGAGCAGTGCGCCGTCGATATCCGCATTGTTGAGCCCTGCGTACACCATAACTTCGTTGTCGCCCGCGTTGGCGCGGAATATTTTATCGGCAAAAGGCTCCGCCGTAAGTCCGTATTCCTTCAGAGAAGCGGCCTGAATCTTTTCGAGGACTGCCATATATCCCATTTCTTTTGCACTTTCGAACGTTGTCATTTTGCTCCCGCCTCCTTTGCAAAATCTCCCCAGGTTCTGGGTCCGGCAATACAGAGTCTCAGATCACACTGCAGGCAGCGTCCGGCCTCACATACGGCCTTCTTCTCGTCAAAGCCCTGATCCATCGGGCCGCAGGTCTTGTAGTTGACCACACGCTCCGGTGCGGGAACAACCGTCGGCTCTGTTCTCGGAATATCCGCAAAGCCCGGGATATTGCCGATGTACGGATCTTTCTCCTGTTCGGGAGCAAGCTTCTCATCGATGTTGCCGTCGCCGCCGAGATATTTGTCGATCTCGCAGATCGCGTCGCGTGCGCCTGCGATACCCTTGATGACCGAAGTGGTTCCGGTCACGGAGTCGCCTGCTGCCCAGACACCCTTGACGGAAGTCTCGCCCGCACCTGACGCTGCGATATAATTTCCATGTGTAAGCTCAAGGCCGAATGCTTCGGGATCCATTGGGATGGTCGGCCTCTGGCCTGTCGCAAAGATGACGGTGTCGCACGCAAGGATCTCGTTGGTTCCTTCGAGCTTGTCGAACATCATGCGGCCGTTCTCCTTGCGGAAGTTGCCCACGCTCTGGATCTCCACGCCTGTGACATGTCCGTTTTCGCCGACGATCTGCGGGAAGGTCTTGGAGTTGTGAAGGACGACGCCCTCTTCCTCTGCCCATGCACGCTCTTCATCGGTAGCGGTCATCGCGTCATAGGCCTCAAGACATGCCATGTCAACCGTCTTTGCGCCGAGACGGAAAGCCGCACCCGCGCAGTCGATGGCAACGTTGCCGCCGCCGAGGATGACTACATGCTCGCCTACGGTCGCCGTGCCTTCTTCAAACGCGCGGAGGAAGTCGGTATTGACCTGCACGCCTTCCAGATCATTGCCCGGAAGCGGAAGTCTTGCGCCCTGATGGGTACCGACAGCTACGTAAACCGCGTCAAAGCCTTCTTCGAGAAGCTTCGGAGCATTCTCGACCTTCACGCCGGTCTTCACGGTGATGTCGCCCGCTTCGAGGATGTCCGCGATCTCTTTGTCCAGAACTTCGCGCGGCAGACGATAGGACGGAATACCATATCTCAGCTGACCGCCGAGCTTTTCGGCACCTTCAAATACAGTGACGGAATGGCCAAGTTTAGCGCCGTAATATGCTGCGGTAAGGCCGGAGGGGCCGCCGCCGATGACGGCGATCTTTTTGCCGGTAGGTGCTTTGTGGAATGCGTTCTTCTTCCACTCGCCGTCGTCATGCTCCGCCGCGAATCTCTTCAGATTGCGGATGGAGACCGGCTCGTTCAGATACAGATGTTTACATTCGAGCTCGCAGCTGTGTACGCAGATATAGCCGAGGGAGTGCGGGAACGGAACTTTCTCGCGCACTGTAGCGTTTGCCGCCGCGTAATCGCCCTGTTTGATAAAACGGATATAGCGGGGAACGTCGATGTGAGCCGGGCAGCCGTGGCGGCAGGGAACCACATAGTCCTCTTTGCGCATCTCGGCATTTGCCAGCTTGTCACGGATCGTTCCCGTGGGACATACTTCAACGCAGGCCTGGCAGAAGCGGCAGTTCGCATCTTTCAGGAGCTTCTGATGAAGTGTGCCTGTGTAAACTTCAAGGTCTTCTCTCTTCTGATACTGAAGGACATTGACACCGCGCAGGTCGCCGCAGGCACGCACACAGCGTCCGCAGAGTACGCAGCGGTTCATGTCATGAAGGATCAGCGGATTGCTGTCATCGGCGGCAAAACCTTTGGATCTCATTTTGAGACGGCCGGTCTTCGGTCCGATATACTGGATGAGCATCTGCAGTTCGCAGTTGCCGTATTTTGGACATGTGGAGCAGTCCTCGGGATGACCTGCAAGCAAAAGCTCGAGGGCAAGCATGCGAAGACGCTTTACTTCGTCGGTCTGTGTGCTGATCACGAGGCCGTCCTTCGCCTCCAGCTTACAGGAAGGTACCGGTTTTTCCTCACCCTCCACTTCAACGATACACATACGGCAGGAGCCGAGAGGCAAAAGATCCTTGTGATGGCAGAGATGCGGGATATAGATTCCTGCGTCCAGTGCGCATTCCAGGACATTTTTTCCTTCCGGGACTTCGAGCCTTATGCCATCGATCGTAATAACAGCCATGATTCTTCCTCCCAAAAAAATCTCTTTTGTAGACTATACAACGACGGGCATGATCATCTCACGCCCGCCGCCTGTCTATTATTTTGTTACTTATATCGATCAGTCTTCGTCGCCGTCAATATACTCGACTGCTTCCATGCCTGCGATACGTCCTGTGTTGACTGCAAAGCCCATGGAGTTTCCGGGAAGCAGGAACATGTAGCTGTCGTCATAGATGTTGCAGGCGTCAGCGCCGGCTGCGTAGAGACCCGGAATCGGATCAAGCTCGGTATCCAGAACTTCGCAGTTCTCGTTGATGTGGATACCGCCTACTGTGCCGTAACCGCCGGGGCGGACTGCTGCTGCGTAGTACGGAGCCTTGGTAAGAGGACGAAGGTATTTTTTCCTCTTGAAGAACTCTTCGTCATAGCCGTCGCAATAGTCGTTGTACTCATCGACGGTCTCGAGAAGGTTGTCAACATCGATACCGCACTTCTCAGCCAGCTCTTCCAGAGAGTCTGCTTTGAACAGGCCTTTGTTTCCGGTCTCCTCAGCGATCCTTACGCCTTCTGCAAAGTCGGAAACATCCGGGTTGAAGCGGACCATGCTGATCTCATCAACGCCGTTTCTCATGTAATATTTAACGATGGAGGTGTCAACGATGCTGTAAAGCACACGGCCTTTTGCATGCGTGCAGGCATTGCTGAGGTATGTGGTGTTCTGCATCTGCTCTTCGTCCATGACACGCTTGCCGTTCTTGTTGACAAGAAGGTTCGGCTGCATAAGAACGTTAGGAACGCTCTGCGGAAGCTCATCGATGCCTTCGAAGTTAGCGGCCTGCTCGATGCGGACCGGAACTTTGTCTCCGCCTGCTTCCCATGCCATGCGGATACCGTCGCCGGTGTTGCCCGGGATAGCGAAGTTGAACATATCAACGCCGAAGGTGTAGCCGGTCTGCTCTTTGATGAACTCCGGATTTGCTCCTGCGCCGCCGGTGCAGATGATGGCTGCCTTGCAGGCGATGGTGATCTCTTTGCCGCTCTTGTCAACAGCAACTACGCCGCAAACCTTGCCTTCATCGTCCTTAAGGATCTTCTTGCCTGCTGTCTCAAGCATGAAGGTAACGCCGAGCTCCTGTGCTCTTGCATAGAGGGCTTTGTTCATGAAGGAAGCGGCACGCGGTCCGATACCCTGATCGGTCTTGACGATGTGCCATGTTGCCTCGGATTTGGTGAAGTATTTGAAAGCGCCTTCGAACTCAACGCCCATGTCCTCGAGCCACTCGATGGTCTCTGCGGACTGCTCAAAATATCTCTTGACCAGACGTCCGTCTACATTGTAATGGGTGTATTCCATGAACATTTTCAGCGCTTTTTCTACAGTGATGTCGATCATCTGTCTCTGCTGATATTTGGAACCGATAGCCAGAGGTCCCATACCCATGTTAGCTGCGCCGCCGATAGCCGCGTTTTTCTCGATCACAATGACTTCTGCGCCGTCTTCCGCCGCCTGAACAGCTGCCGAAAGTCCGGAAGGGCCGCCTGCGATAACAACGATCTGTGTTTCATAATCTGCCATATGATTTACCCTCTTTCTCCGGTTCTGTGTACCGGTTTGTAATTTTGATGTGCGGATTAAAATCCGCCTGATTACCATCTGTGACCATTATAAAGAAAGAACAGGGCAAAAACATTCTGTTATATGCCCTGTTTCTTAATTTTGTTACCTTTTTTATTTTTTTCCGGTAAGAAAAAGTCAAATTTATTTATTTTTTTTTGACCTTATCCGATGTACCGCACGCGGATCAGGCAGATCTCGTTGGGAAGCAGCTCATTCTCCACGATCAGGTTATTCTCCTCTGTATTCACCTTTCTGATGGTGAGGTTTGGTTCGCATATCCTTCTCAGATATTTGATATCGTTCCTGGACAGCTCGTTGTCGTAGCCCATCTCGGACCAGATATCCAGCACACTTCCGTGGCGCGAGCTGATCCTGTAGATCTTGACACGATACTGGCCTTCCTTCACATTTTTCAGCAGTATGTGAACCTTGAGATTTTTTCGATCTTCGAAGTATTTCCAGGTACTTTCCCTCTCGATGACCGTCTCGGAGGTCAGATAATAGTTGTAATTCAGTACCTGCTGGTTATGACAGATGATGGAGTAATTATTGTGGCGGTCCGTCGTGATCAGGAAATTCTCCTGCTTTCCGATAAAATAGGGGAAGAGCTTGTTCAGGAAGTCCAGCGCAAAAGCGGAAGGCTTGAGGATCGCTTCTTTTGTGATCAGCCCGGTTCCGCCGAAAAGCATATCGGGTGTGTCATAGTAAGCATACATCCTGTCGCTGCCCGCTCCGTATCCCATCGAAGAGACGAGGCCGTACACATCGATGACGTTCTTGATAATATAGGCACCCTTAAAGGTGGTGTCGTTCATGATATTACGCACGCTGGGCGTAAAGTTCCATTCGCAAACATACACGGGAAGATCGCCGAACCCTGCTTCGGCCAGGCGCTGTTTTTCCTTGCTGAGCGAATGAATGAAATTCTGATTGTCTGTGGAGCGTTTTGCGTAGGCATCGATACCGCTCTCGTCCCGCTCATACGCATAGTACATGACCGAGATGAAATCCGGCCTGCAGGGACGCTCGGCCCACTGTTTCAGAAATCTCAGCCTTTGCTCGGCCCCGGCATCCATTCTTATGCCGTATCCGCCGAACATGATATGTTCATTGCACTCTTTGATCGCACGCCACGTGTTCTCGAAGCGCGTGAAGTACTGCCCCCAATTTTTCTCATCATTGCGGTATGTCTCGTCGAACCACAGCTCCATCCGCCAGTCGTCAAGCACATGCTGGCCATAGCGCATACTCAGATGCCGCATAAAGGCATGGAGCAGGCGATTCCACTGCTCCTCCGTAAACTCTTCTCCGGCGCTCTGCTTCATAGAGTTTCCGGCCTCATAATGGATCGTGTGTGGTTTCAGTCCCAGCTCGATGTACGGCTTCATCCCCTGCTCCTGGACAAAATCCAGGACCGAATCGATCTGGCTGAAGTCATAAAATTCCTGTTCCGGGCGGATATAGAATTCGGGGGTGAAGATGCTCCAGAAACGCACATATTTAAAGCCCAGCGCTCTCTGCAGGATCATCAGATGCTCCCGCATCGTGGAATGCAGCAGGTTCGAAGCGGAACCAAAATTGATCGTATCTCCCCAGAACGGTTCGCAGAGCACCGGCTGATCGGCAAAGTAAATGCCCTCGGAGACCTTCGCGGTTCCCTGAAGCTCGTCCGCTTCATCCACAAATTCCTCGCGGCGTACGTTCTGCTCTACTCTCTTTTCGACAGGCTTTGTCATCTGTCTGCCCGCATTTTCCCGGTCCATGGCATTCGCACGTTTGCGGAATTCCGTCGGTGTCACGCCGTGTGTTTTTTTGAATACTTTGTTGAACAGGGCGGCAGAAGTAAAGCCGCAGTCATAGGCGACCCTGGTCACAGGGACATCCGTATAAAGAAGCTCGTCAGCAGCATGGAGGAGTCGTACATTGGTGAGATAGTTGGCGAAACTTGTTCCGTAATTCTTTTTAAAAAACCGCGAAAGATAACCGTTGGAGAGGTAGAGTTTTTCAGAAAGCTCCTTCATACTGATCGGCTGATCGTAGTTGGAATTGATGTAGTTGTTGATCTGTTCCAGCCGCTCTTCGTATCTGTCTCCGTCGTCTCCGGTCTGGATATCCGCCGCCTTTACCATAAAGTTGGCGGTGAGCAGGTTCATGATCTCATAGCAGTCTGCCAGGAAACCGAAGGAGCCTTCATAGTTGTCGGCTTCTACATAGTGTTTGAGCAGGCGCTTCATGGCCCTTCTCATCTCATCGTATCGTTCGCTCTCCGAGCCTGCGGAATTGCACCAGAAAATAACTTCCTGACCGCCAAACGCATCGCGCACCATCATGTGGTCGATCAGGAGACGCAAAATCAGGGGGTTATCTACCGCCTTTATCGTGTGGCGCTTGTTCGCATTGATCACCAGAATATCTTCTGCGCCCAGGAGCACTTCTTTTTGATCTACTTTAGCGTTTACACTGCCTTCAAGAACATAGAGGATTTGGATTTCTGAGTGTACGGTCGGTTGTTCCATCGGCTGGTCATGGATAAACAGCTGATATTTTTCTTTTTTGAGCATCCGATATCGCTCCTTACCTCATAAAAATAAGACTGTATGTGGTATTTATGCACATACAGTTTTTATTATAACATAGCGAAGTGTAAACTGCAATCCGTGAAACATTGGGCCAGGGTTGTTTCATGAATCCTGTCGCAGCGCTTCTGCTTCTTATGTAGTTTGCGTTGCAGTGCTCTGTTCGTTGCTGTTTTGCT
>CADCPK010000189.1 GCA_902803215.1 uncultured Lachnospiraceae bacterium | reverse complement strand
GTTTGAGAGTGATGTGATTTTTATAGGGAATCAAGCGTTTGACGACTACCGCAAATCCTTTAAGTCGTTTGAGAGGGATGTAATTTTTATAGGGAATCAAGCCAGCACCTGCCGACAGTGCATTCAGTACGGTTTGAGAGTGATGTAATTTTTATAGGGAATCAAGCTTAGCATCAGCGACCACACCACCACAGCCGTTTGAGAGCGATGTAATTTTTATAGGGAATCAAGCTCTTGCTCGTGCCGAATTCCGCGTAAGCGGGTTTGAGAGTGGTGTAATTTTTAGAGAGTATTAAGCGCTATCAGCGAGATGGTTAAAGGTTCGTCGTTTGAAATGCAAGATGCAATACGCTTGATGTAGCAAAGGTTCCGACCCTCCCCTTGTGGAGAGAATGTATTTGATATGGAAGTGTCGTTGTACGTAGGAAAATAGGCTCTTTCAAATTCCGAGGTGTGTTTAGGAAGAGTAGAATAAGTATCAGGCATCGAAAAACAAGCATTTTTGAATCCCAAGGTGTGTTCGGGTTAAGCAGAATAAGTATTTGGCGTCGGATAGCAAAATTCTGCGTAGTCCGCCGTATATGTTGTGTAAGGCGAAAAAAATAACGGCGTCGGAATTCAAGTTCTTTTATATCCCAAGGTATGCTTTAATAATCGCAATACGGAGCGGAGGCAGAATATGCTATCCGGTATGCTTAGCCCTGAAATACCTGTTGCTTGTTACGAATTGAATAAGATATAATCATATCAGCAAAATAACTCGCACCCACCAAGGAGGACCCAACACACATGGAAAGAATAACTACCCCCGAAATACAGCCGTTTGAAACCGCCCACACCGCCAAAGTCAGAGAGCTCGCCCCGGAATGCATGGTCCTGCTCAAGAATGACGGAACGCTTCCGCTTAAGAAAACAGGAAAGATTGCTCTGTTTGGAGGCGGCGCTCGCCGTACCATCAAAGGCGGTACAGGCTCGGGCGATGTCAATGTAAGACACTATATCAATGTCGAAGAAGGCTTAGAGAATGCCGGCTTCGAAGTGGTAACAAAAGACTGGCTGGATGCCTATGATGCGGCAGTCGAGAAGGAAGCTGACAAATATTTTAAAGAGCTCAGAAAACAGGCGGATGCCGTCGGCGTAAACCCTGTCCTGTTTGCGATGGGAAAGACAGCGCCTGTGCCCGAGTATGATTTCCCACTCGATGCGGACGCAGATACAGCGGTATATGTCCTGGCAAGAATTTCCGGCGAAGGTTCGGACCGTCTCACAGGCGAAGGCGATATTTCTCTTACCAAAGAAGAGGTTCGCGATATCCTTGCACTGAATGAAAAATATGAGCACTTTGTGCTGGTACTGAACACCGGCGGAATGGTCGATCTGTCACCGGTAGAGTCGGTTCCTGCTATCCTTTTAATGGGACAGCTCGGCACCCCGACGGGTGATGTTCTTGCTGACGTGCTCACAGGCAAGAGCTATCCTTCCGGTAAGCTGACCATGACATGGGCACCGCTCGATGCATATCCTTCCACAGAAGGCTTCGGCGGAGTCGACGATACCGTCTATCGGGAAGGCATCTATGTAGGTTACCGCCATTTTGATACAGTTAAAAAGGATGTGATCTATCCCTTCGGATATGGCATCGGATATACGACCTTTGAGGTAGCTGATCCTGCGATCGAAGCATCGGCCGGCACCGTGACAGTCACGGCGACCGTAAAAAACACCGGTGATTTCAAAGGGAAAGAAATCGTACAGGTCTATGTTTCCGCTCCCGAAGGAAAGCTTGACAAGCCATATCAGGTACTTGCGGCATACGCAAAAACTGCCGAACTCCTGCCGGGAGAATCCGCGAAAGTACAGGCCTGCTTTGCATTGAAAGATCTGGCTTCCTTCGACGAGGAACAGGATGCCTGGATTTTGGAAGCAGGTACATATACTGTTCGTGTCGGAAACTGCTCGCGCGATACAGTTGTTGCAGGCACTTTCACACAGGATGAAACGATCATCACAGAAAAAGCTTACAAGGCTTCTGCCGACACTGCAGAAATCCGAGCACAGAAGCCCGGCTCCTTCACTTGGGATGACGTGAAGAGCGGCAAGTGCACGGTCAGTGACTTTGCGGACACACTCACAGATGAACAGCTGATCTACCTCTGCATCGGCGCATACAAGGATGCGGACGATGTGATGGAGATCATCGGAAACGCGGCTACCACCGTCGCGGGCGCTGCGGGAGAAACGACAGGAAGGCTTAAAGATGCAGGCGTTCCCGCACTTGTCATGGCTGACGGCCCGGCAGGCATCCGTATCAGCAAAGACTACACACTGGTAGACGGAGAAGCCAAGGGCGGACTTTCACTTGGTGGAGACGTCATGAAGGTGTTTACCGAGGAGGAGCTTCAGGCGACGATCGCTGCGGCGACAGCCGGCGGAAATGCAGAAGCGCAGAAATATTATCAGTACTGTGTGGCCATCCCGATTGGCACCGCGATTGCACAGAGCTGGAACGACAGTCTGGCGGAGAGCCTGGGAGATCTGGTCGGAAAAGAGATGGATACCTTCGGTATTCAGATATGGCTTGCTCCGGCGCTCAACATTCACCGTTCACCGCTCTGCGGAAGAAACTTCGAGTATTATTCGGAAGATCCGCTGATCAGCGGAAAGATGGCCGCCGCGATCACGAAGGGCGTGCAGAAGTATCCGGGCCATGCCACCACGATCAAACACTTTGCGTGCAATAATCAGGAGACCAACCGCTACTTCTCCAACAGTATCGTGAGTACACGGGCGATGCGTGAGATTTATCTGAAAGGCTTTGAGATCTGCGTGAAAGAGTCGCAGCCGCACTTCATCATGACTTCGTATAACCTGATCAACGGCGTGCATTCCTGCAACCGCAAGGATCTGATCACGGATATTCTGAGGAATGAGTGGAGCTTTAAAGGTGTGGTCATGACCGACTGGCTTGTCACCGGCGGTATGACTATAAACGAAGGCGAGAAGTGGCCGGCTGCTTCGGCTGCAGGAAACGTAAAAGCGGGCAATGACATTACCATGCCCGGCATACCGGCCGATAAAGCGGACATCGAAGACGCGCTTGCAAATCCGGAACATCCGTATGCACTGACCAGGAATGATCTGCTGGCGTGCGCGGAGAGGGTGCTCGAGAAGATACTGCAGCTTGGATAAGAATGGAGTGAAACAGGGGACGGTTCGAGGAACCGTCCCCTGTTTCACTCCCTGTTTCAGATTGCTCTTGCTGCGTAATACCCGGCGTTCATTGCGTGATAGATCTGTCCCACGCCGCCGCAGTCTCCGATGACGAAGGAATCTTCACACATATCGCACAGCGCATCTACCGCTGCGAACGGTGCCCTGAAGCCGAGTGCACACACAACAGTGTCGGCCTCTACCAGGAATTCACCTTTCTCGGCATTCTCTACCAGAACACCTTCGGGTGTGATCTCTTTGACTTTTGTCTTCACATAAAGCTCTGCGCTCTCCTGCACATGAGGCATCAGGCCGCCTCTGTAGAAGGAGTTGACCTCGAGAGCCACATCGTCTTTCATCTCAATGATAGAAACTTTCTTGCCCTCGCTTGCGAAGGAACATGCCGCCTCGGCGCCGACAAGACCGCCTCCCATGATAGCCACACGCTCGCCCAGTTTTTCGGGATGGAGCTCGGCGTCAATCGCCATGATCACGTTGTCGCCGTCCATGCCTTTGATCGGCGGGCGAAGTTCGTTGGAACCGATAGCGACGAACAGAGCGTCCGGAGCGAATTCTTTTACGTATTCCGGTGTTACTTCTGTATTAAGAATAACCTTTACGCCGGCAGCAGCAACTCTCTTCTGCAGTACGCAGCAAAGCTTCTTGATGTCTTCTTTGAACCATGCAGCACCTGCGGGATGCAGATTGCCGCCCAGCTTATCACTCTTTTCAACCAGTGTGACATCGTGACCGCGTTTAGCAGCTGTGATGGCTGCTTCCATACCTGCAGGACCGCCGCCTGCCACAAGGATCTTCTTGACTTTCTCCGGCGCGGGAATCTCTTCATCTCTTGCCTGAAGCTGCTGGCCCTGCAGCGGATTGACGGTACACTTGATCATCTCCAGCTGGCCGGTAGCGCCGAAGCACTCATAGCAGCGAAGGCAGGGATTGATGTCATCTGCGCGTCCTTCCATGGCCTTCTTGGCAATGTAAGGATCGGCAACCAGACCGCGGCCGATCTCGACCAGGTCAGCCTGACCGCTCGCGATGATCTCTTCCATCTGCGCCGGATCGTTGAGAGAACCGACACATGCCACAGGCTTCGTCACATGCTTTTTGATCTCTGCAGCGAGATAGACGTTGACTCCGCGCGGGAAGAAGGAGTTCGGATGGGTGCGGCAGAACATAGCCGGATCTTCGTGATTTCCGCAGGAAATGTTGAACATGTCGACTTTGTCGTTGACCATCTTGGCAACTTCGATATATTCGGGAAGGCCGATGCCGATATCGGTCATGTCATCGCCGTTGAGCCTGATCTCAATCGGGAAGATCGGGCCGACTGCGGAACGGACTGCGTCGAGAACCAGCAGAAGGAAGCGGGCGCGGTTCTCAAGGGAGCCGCCGAATTCGTCTGTTCTGCGGTTGAAGTACGGCGAAAGGAACTGCGAGAACAGCCAGCCGTGCGCCGCATGAACCTGTACCATGTCATAGCCTACATCCTTGCAGAGCTTAGCGGCTTTTCTGTAGGATTCGATGATCTCGTAGATCAGTTCCTTGGGCATTTCGCTTACATGTCCTGCAGGCATGTCGATCTCGCTGGGACCATAGGCAATACTGGTTTTACCGACATCGCCGCCGACAGAAGCGAGGCCGCCGTACATGCCGCCGTGGGACAGCTGGATGTTGGCGAAGGCGCCTGCGTTGTGGATGCGGCGGGTGCATTCGGTCAGGCCCTGGCGTACGCCGAAGGAATCGAGCTGAAGCTGCTTGTTGTGTGATTTGCCTGTCGCGGAGTGCGGAATGGCCTCTCCGTAGGTGACGACTGCACAGCCGCCTTTAGCCTTTTCTTCCAGATATGCGGTCATCTCGGGAGTCATGTGACCTTCCGTGGTGATCATGCTGGGGCTGGTCGGCGCTGCGATGATCCTGTTTTTGAGTCTCAGGCCTCCGATGCGGATCGGAGAGAGAAGATGCGGATATAATTCCTTTCCCGGGTATTTCTCTGACATGGATGTACCTCCCGTTTCATTTTTTCACTTTCCAGATATACTTGCGGGGCTCGCCCTTCAGATAAGCGATCACCTCGTCGCCCATCATGGAGCCGGACCATCCGTCGACATCGGTGGTAAGGCCTGCCATGTGCGGGGTGCAGACAACGTTTCTCATGGAGAGAAGCGGATGATTTGCGGGAACCGGCTCCTGCCAGTACACGTCAACAGCTGCACCTGCGATCTGCTTGTTCTGCAGTGCTTCCACAAAATCCTTCTGGTCGATGACAGCCGCGCGGGCGGTGTTAATCACATAAGCGGTCGGTTTCATCTTGGAGAACCAGTCTTTGTTCACCATACCGCGGGTGGAAGGAAGAACAGGAAGATGAATGCTGATCATATCGCTTTCGGAGAGCATGGTGTCAAGATCGACAGCCTTGGCGCCGTCCGCCTCGATGCGCTCTGCCGGCATGTACGGATCGTAAGCAAGGATCTCCATACCGAAAGCCATGGCACGTACAGCCACTTCACGGCCGATTGCGCCGTAGCCTGCGATGCCGAGTTTCTTTCCGTAGAGCTCGAAGCCGATGCCGTAGTCCATGAACGGATGGTTCTCATCCAGCGGCCCGAATGTAACGTTCTTGACATCCGGAACATCATAGATATCATCGACAGGTGCACTTGTATGCTCGCCCTTGGAAAGGCCGGTGCAGGAGAGTGTCAGATTTCTGGCGACAGCGATCATCAGACCGATGTTGAACTCTGCAACTGCCACGCGGTTTCTGCCGGGTGTGTAGGAAAGCTGAAGGCCTGCAGCCGCGATCGCATCATGGTCAACGGTAGCCGGTGTGCCTTTGGCAACGCCCATGAATTTCATTCCGGAATCAGCCCATGCCTTGATGGTGTCGGCTCCTGCGTACTCATCGCCGAGTACGACCAGCTCGTGGCCCATGCATTCCTCGCGGGTCATCTCTTCGGTCACGTTTCCTTTGCCGTGTTTAAGCTCACCGCAGATCGTGATGTCACAATGCTCGCGGATGAATTCCATTTTTTTCTCCGGGATCGGAGTGCAAAGCGCCATAGTTTTTTTCATGATCTATTATCCTCCGTATATCTGCCTGATTATCAGACCGCATTCGCGCATTATGTCGCGAATGCGGTTGCGAATGGTACTAATAAATTATACAGCCTGATCAGCCTCGATGAGGGCTTTCATCTTTGCAACTGCTTCATCGGGCATCGGAGTGAACACGCCTGCTACCTTTGCATACCATGCGGTCTGAGCCATTTCTTCAGTGTAGATGGTAGCTGCCATAGCGGCTTTCATATCTTTACCGCAGCAGAACATACCGTGGTTCTGGATAAGAACGGCGCGGCCTTTTTCGCCGAGAGCTGCAACAACCTTCTCAGCAACATCATTGCTGCCCGGCATGGTGAAAGGTACGATACCTACAGGAACAAACTCACACTGCGGAGGTGTAACAGCTTTAAGCTCGCCGCTCATTGCTGCGATCGTTGCGAACATTCCGTGTGTATGAACGGTAGCGCGGACGTCTTTGCGGGCACGCATTGCAGCTGTGTGCATCGGAACCTCAGATGACGGTTTGAACGGGCCGTCCAGCCATTTGCCGTTGAGGTCAACGATGGCGATCTGATCTGCGGTCATGTGGCTGTAGGAAATTCCGCTGGGGGTAACAGCGACTACATCATCAACGTCGTCACGAAGAGCGATGTTTCCGGATGTGCCATGGATCAGACCAAGGTCAACTGCCTCAAGAATAGCCTCAAGAACGATTTTTCTGATTTTCTCGTATTTCATGATTAAGCCCTCCTGCTTTTAATGTGTTGTTTGTTTTATGTAGGTTTTTTATCTGATGAAATCATAACGGTTTTTTCCGGTTCTTTCAAATTCTATATTTCCGCATATAAGAGGAAATTACGCGGCGCTGATTTGGGAAACTCCCTGGGACGTATCTTGGTGACTCAAAATGAGCACATGGGGACGTATCTCATTGACTCATTTTTACCTCTTATAATAAACGTTTTTTATAACTTAACAGGTAAAAATGAGTCAATGAGATACGTCCCCATGTGCTCATTTTGAGTCGCCGGCTGCTATTTTAGAATGCCTTGCGAAGGATTCCGATCACATCTTCCTTGGTCACACCCTGTCTTGGGTTGAAACCGAGCACCGGCTCTCTAAGCACATCGTCGGCGAGCATGTCAAAAGCATCTTCGGTGATTCCCTGCTCGGAGAGCGTGCGGATGCCGAGTGTCTTGATCAGCTTCATCAGTTCTTCCGAGAGAAGATACTTATCCTTCTCAACATCGCCGATCAGCGGAAGGCCGATGGCGGAAGCAAGTTCACACATCTCTTTCGGGCAGGCTTCTGCGTTGTATTCCATCACATAAGGAAGAACAGCCGCGTTTGCCATGCCGTGAGGCAGACCGAAATGCGCGCTGAGTGTGTGCGCAATCGCGTGGACAAAGCCAAGGTTTGCGTTGGAGAAGCTGAAGCCTGTGATGACACAACCGAGCATCATCTGTTCTCTGGCTTCCATATCGGAACCGTCTTTGACCGCACGGGGAAGATACTCATGGAGCAGCCTGAGGCCTGCGGTGGCATTGTATTTGGTCAGCGGTGTGGCCATGTTGGAAATGTAGCTCTCCACAGCGTGGGTGATGGCGTCCATACCTGTGGCTGCGGTGACCGATACCGGCATGGTACGGGTGAAATCAGGATCGCAGATCACTTTGGAAGCGACGATCTTATTATCGATAATGACATATTTGATGACTTTCTCGGTGTCGATGAGGGCACTGACGTTGGTGATCTCGCTGGAAGTTCCTGCGGTGGTCGGGATGGCGATGAGGGGAAGAAGATCATTTTTGACCATGTTCATTCCGCCGTATCTGCCGATCGGTCCCTCGTTGGTCATCAGCACGTTGACCGCCTTGGCCAGGTCGATGCTGCTTCCGCCGCCGACAGCCACAAAAACATCAGCCTTGGCTTCGAGTGCGAGCGCGGCTGCCTGCTCCACCACTTCGTTGGTGGGGTTCGGGATGACGCCGTCAAAGATGACAACCTCTGCGTCGGACTTCTCGATCTCCGCAAGAACGATGTCGGCTATTCCCGCCGCCTTTACACCGCCGTCATAGACAAGAAAGACCTTTTTTGCTTCATAATCCTTAAGCATCTCAGGGAGCTTTGCGATGGCTCCGCAGCCGAATTCGATATCACTTTTTACAAAGAAATTGTAGCTCATATGCGTCTCCTTTTGTGCGTGTTCCGGGGGTTCCGGGAAATCTGTATTACGATGTTTCTGATAGTATATATGATTTGGAGGTGCAGGTCATCCCTTGTTTTTCCGCATAAAAGAGGAAAAACTGGGCGGCTTGAGACTGCTAAAAAGTCACAAGGAACATGTCCTGTAACTCATGGTCACCTTTTCAGTGCTCGAGAGTGGTACGGCGTACAGAGAACTCTTGAAAAGTGATGATTGTGGTCGTCCTTTTTAGGGTACGAGGGACAATTCAGACAGAGAACCCTGTGAAAAGAGAAGAATGTGGTCGTCCTTTTTAAGTTTCGAGGGACAGTTCAGACAGAGAACCCTGTGAAAAGAGAAGAATGTGGTTGTCCTTTTTAGGCTTCGAGAGTCAAGTCCAGACAGAGAAACCCGCCGGAAATGAGGTTTGTGGTTGTTCTTTTCGCCGGATTATGGCCGAAGTGGAAGGCGCTTCACCAAAAATCATAAAAAAGTCCACGAATCCCCTAAAAAGACGGAAGAAAGGAACCGCAGTCGGTGTTATCCTTACAGTATTGATTACGAAATAACGCCCACAGGAGGAACTGATACCATGATGAAGAAACCCGCCATGCAGGAAAAACTTGTTGCCCGCCCGATCGTCGGATGCCTGACACACTCCCATTTCTGGGAAGGACCGTGCAGAGCAGGCCACAAAGAAGATATGACCAAAGAAGCCGAGAGCGCTGCAGCTGACAGATACTTCGCAGCCATGGGCGAAGAGATGAAAAAAGTCATCCCCGAGGTAGAACTTCTGCCGATGGTCGACGCACGTTACGATGAAAAATTTGTGGTGAGCGAAGAAGTCTACGCGCAGATCGAGAAGGATATGGACAAGGCAGATATCTTTATCTGCATGGGATGGCGTATCCCCAAGCTTGAGCGCTACAAAAAACCGGTTGTCATCATGCAGAACGGCAACGAAGGAATCGACTTTGCCGCTTACTGCCGCAGCATCGGCGTAGAAGCCTATGTGGCGATGGACATTCAGGACCTCAACGAGATCCTCCACTATCTGTGGGTCCGCAAGGCGATTGCCTGCACACGTGTACTCTGCCTGTCCGCAGCTGCACAGCCGACCTTCGGCATTCAGAGCCTTATCCGCGATCCCGAGATCCTCAGACAGAAATACGGCCTCGAAGTGATCAAGCTTCCGTTCTACGAGATCACCAAATACATGGATCAGATCACCGATGAAGAAGCAAAGCCGATCGCTGACAAGATCATCGCAGGCTCCGATGACACCAAGGTCAACACAGACTGGTTCATCAACGACATCAAATATTATCTGGCAGCCAAGAAGATGATGGACGTTTACCAGTGTAACGCCTTCACGACCGCCTGCCACGAGCTTTGCACATCCGAGATCCCGCAGAACCGCAAATTCACTCCGTGTATGTGCCACTCTCTCCTGAAGGACGAGGGAATCCCGAGCGGCTGTGAGGAAGATCTCAACGCACTGATGGCTATGTGTGTGATGCAGTACCTGGCTAACCGTCCCTGCTTCATGGGCAACCCCAACCACGAGACGGACGAGATGCTCCGCATCCATCACGCGGTACCGGCTCTGCAGATGAATGGTTACGGAACAAAAGCACTGGATTATAAACTGTGGGCATTCACCGGACAGGGATTCGGCGGAAAACTGCAGATCGACTTTACCCAGAACGAGCAGGACAAGATCACCCTTGGCCGCTTCAACCCGGCAGGCGACACCATGTGCGTAAAGACCGGCGAAGTCATCCGCACCGAGTATGACGATGTGTATTGCAGCCCGTACTACTACATTCAGATGGACGATGCTCGCAGATACATGCATCATCTGGCCGGCTTCGGACATCACCAGGTTCTGATCTTCGGCGACTATTCCCGCGAGATCAAAGAACTCTCAGAATACATGGGATTCAATGTTTTGGAAGGATAATTAAAGAAATGGTCTACCTGAACAACGCGGCAACTTCATACCCCAAGCCCGTGTGTGTGCGGGAAACCCTTGTACGAACAATAGATGCCCCGCCCTCCGGTCAGTTCCGGAGTGCGGGCATTTCTGATGCAGGGGATATAATGGGAGAGTGCCGAAAAAGACTCGGCCTGATTTTGGGAATCGGCGACACAGAACGCATTCATTTCTCCTCCGGCTCAACGGAGGCCTTGAATATCCTGTTCGGCGGGCTCGACATTCCGCCGGAGAAGATCATCACCACAGTTACGGAACACAACAGCGTGATGCGTCCCCTCTTCAACATGAAAGGCGGCGCGCCTGTGCTCCTTCCCTGCGATGCGGAAGGGTATGTTTCCCCCGCACTTTTGGAGGAAGAAGCCCGAAAAGGGAAAGCCCGGGCGGTCGTTCTTAATCACTGCTCCAACGTGACCGGGGTGATACAGGACGCTGCGGAATTCGGCCGGATCGCCCGAAAATACGGGCTGATTTTTATACTGGACGTCTCCCAGAGCGCCGGCTGTATTCCAATCTGTGCGGACGAATGGGGCGTGTCCGCGTTAGCATTCACGGGACATAAAAGCCTGATGGGGGTGCAGGGGACCGGCGGATTTTTTGTGAGGGAAGGCGTTCCCTTCCGCCCCGTTATGTTTGGAGGGACGGGTCGCGACTCACGCGTGATCGTCTATGGATCGGAAAGAAAGGGACTCACGCCAGAGCACGTCTCTGCTGACGCCGGATCTGGCGCTAACCCATACGAGTTCGAGGTTGGCACACAGAACATGCCCGGAATAGCCGCACTTTCCGAGGCCTGCGGTTTTCTTCTCGGCAAAGGGATAGCACAGATCGAAGCCGAGGAGAAAGTATTGACAGAATATTGCGTCAGCCGACTGAAAGAAATTGAAGACGTACAACTAATCGGATGGGGAAACAAAAGCCACGGCCCGGTCGTGAGCTTTCGCTCGGACATCTTGCCTCCCGCGGATCTGGCGTACATTCTGCAGAACAGCTTTGACATCGTAACCCGGGCAGGCTTGCACTGCGCACCGCTCATCCATGAATATATAGGAAGCGGAGAAGAAGGAACCGTGCGGGTGAGCTTTTCACTGTTCAACACATGTGAAGACATCGACGCACTTGCCGACGCGCTTAAGGAGATATCATGAAGATTATCGGAAAAAGAAAATCGCTTGAAACATGTACCGAAGCAGGGTGGGACGCCTTCGACCTTCTGACCGAGGAACCGCTCACCGCGGAAGATATTGAGAGTTTGCGCGTTATGGAAGGCTCGTTTCTGTTTCTTAGGAAGCTGAAGAAGCCATTTTTCAAAATTGAAAACCATAATTATATCCTAAAAGGCGTACAGGGGGACTCCTTCTTCCGTTTCGCGGTACATCGTGATCATATTGAAGAAGTAGAACGATTGACGAAAAAGATAGGGGAATTCCCCCTCGCACCCCACAACTTGCCGAGCGGCGAAAACTCCTGTATACTATAGGTATATATATGAAAAGTGCAGGAGGTTGCCCTATGGTTCTCACACGTGACGAACTGACTCTTCATCAGGATTTTCCCTGTCAGATCAATCGATACTGCCTAAAAAAAGACGAAAATAAAGAAGATCATTTCCACTACCACGACTTCTGCGAAGTCACCTACATAGAACAAGGCCACGGCCGCTACCTGGTAAACGGGCGCGACTACCGCGTGCAGGCCGGCGATATTGTCATTTTCAACCAGGAAGAGCCCCACGGCTGGCTGGTCGAAGACGAATACATGGATGTCACAGCACTCGTCTTCTCGCCCGAAATCGCGGCAGACCCCTTCCATTCTCCGCAGGAAGAATTTCTGCGTCCATTTCTCTACCTCGGAAGCTGCTTCCGCAACCTGATCGAATCCACCGACGAAAGAACGGCCGAGATCCACGCCGTGATGGAACAGATCCTCTCGGAAGACCAAAAACGGCAGAACGGCTATCAATATATGATCAGAGCCGATGTCATCCGCATCCTCATTCTCCTGGTGCGCCATTACGAGCAGAAAGATGCCTTCCCGCAGGACGACCTGAATGAAAAAAAGGCAAAGATCGGGCGGTTGGAGCAGACACTGAACTATATCAACAGCCACTTCATGGAGACGATCACGCTGGAGCAGGCCGCGGCCCTTTCCTACATGAGCCCCACATATTTCAGCGGCTACTTCCGCAAAGTGACCAGCCGATCGTTCCGCGAATACGTGACCCTTCTCCGCCTCTCCAAAGCGCAGGAACTGCTGCAGACGCAGAAAGAAGACCTGAATATGACACAGGTAGCGATGGAATGCGGCTTCCACAGCATGTCCAATTTCTACAAGCTTTACAAAAAGCATATAGGACCTCTGCCCGGGCGCAGAACAGTAAAGCATAACAGCTAAAATGAGGGGAGGCGGCGGATATGGCGGATAAAAGCAGACCCCGGCGCATTTTTAAAGGAAGTATGCAGGACCTTTTAAGGACCTACTTTGTCGTTTTCGCCTTTGCTCTGCTGGCTATAGTGGTGCTCGTTGTGGCACAGGTGCAATACAGATATTCCAGAAAAGACATCATGGATAATCTGCACCGGACGAGCTCTTCGGTGGCGGACAGCGTCGGTCAGCAGATCAATCAGATGAACCAGGTTACGCTGAACGCGATCAGCTCCACCGACCTCCAGGATACCTTCCTGAGGTATATCAGCGAGGACCTGTCCGCCTATGAGCACAACCGGCTCAGGCAGAGGCTCGCAAACTATATGGCAAGCGCCAAAGGACTGGATTTTTCGGTCAGGCAGCTCAACATATATACACCGGTGTCGGGCGATGATATCGTCAAAGGGTTCGGACAGGGAGAATTCAACGGAGACTTTTCGCGCTCCGCGGAGGAGATGCCCTGGTATGAAGAAACCACAAAGGCATCCGGACGTATGGTGATCTCGGCTTTTGAGGACAACATGTCCACAGGAGGCAGAAGCAGCCACTATATCGCGGTCAGCCATATGTTTTACAACATCTTTCATGTACCCGTCGGATACGTGGAAGTACGCAAAACCTATCAGGATGTATTTTCACAGGCTGATGTGGCCGACCGCTCATATCAGGCAGACCTCTTCGTGTACGATTCGGGCGGTCGCAGGCTGTATCCTGTGGGAGATGAAGAATATTTTGACTATTTTTCCTGCGCGGGTACCGAGCGGGATGTGATCGTCAACGAGATGACCGGCAGCCAGGAATATGTCAGTTTTTCGGAATCGGAAAACAGCGGCCTTGTGGTGGTTTCCGTGGTCGAAAATTCGATCGTTACCGGGCACATATTGCGGCAGATGATCTGGATCATCGCCATATTTGCGGTACTTTTCGTCATAGCCCTGGTGGTCTCTGTGCTGCTGGCAAAACAGCTGTCATCACCGATCCGCTCCATCTATCATTTCCTCTCCGACGAGAGCAGAGAGCCGTATTCCCTTCTGGAACAGGAGCCCACAGGCATACGCGAGATAGATAAACTGACTGCATCCATCAATGAGGATATCCGCTCTAACAAGGCAGCCGCGGATACCATGATGACGCTCAAAGAGCAGGAGGTTCAGGCGCAGATGCTGGCACTGCAGTCGCAGATGAACCCGCATTTCCTGTACAATTCTCTGGCGACGCTGGGCGAGATGGCCGAAGAAGGATATACCAAACCGGTGGCGGAGATGTGCAGACAGATCACCGAAATATTGCGGTATATCTCGTCAAACCGAGAGCAGCGGTCTTCGCTCGAGGAAGAGCTGGAGATATGCGACATGTATCTTCAGTGCATACATATGCGCTACGGCGATCAGCTGATCGGCGAGATCTCGGCTCCGGATCACATGCTCGACATTCAGATCCCCAAGCTGTGCACGCAGCTGCTGGTGGAAAACGCCATCCGCTCGGTCACGACCCAGGCGCCGCCCTGGCGTGTGTCGGTCGAATGTAAGACCGAAGACGGAAAATGGTATGTGACGGTCAGGGATAATGGACCGGGGTTCGACGAAGAAGTGGACCGCAGGCTCAGGGCGCAGATGGACGAGATCCTCAAAACAGGCGTCCTGCCCAGCCTGAAAATACAGGGCATGGGCATCCTGAACATTTTTATCAGGCTTTATCTTCTTGACGGTATTCCTTTTATTTTTGACATGGGGAACAATCCGGACGGAGGCGCCTTTGTGACGATCGGCGGAAAATACACGGAAGAGAGTGCCGCAAACAAGATGGGGGAGGAGACGGATGATGAGAGAGATTGACCATTATAATGTACTCTTGGTTGACGATGAGTATTATCTGAGACAATCCCTGCGCCGCAGGATCGAGGAAGAAGCGGACGACTTTCGCATCGTGGCGGAGGCATCCGATGGGAGAGAAGCGCTCAAGGCACTGGATGAGCATGATATTCACGTAGTTTTTACGGATATCCGTATGCCCGTGATGGACGGGCTGGCGCTGGCCGAAAAGATCCATGAATCGGGGCGCGGGATCTTGATGGTCATCCTCACCGGATATGCCGAATTTGAGTATGCGCGGAAGGCGCTGACTTACGGGGTCACCGATTATCTGCTAAAACCGGTGGAACCCGAGGAGCTTTCCAACACACTGTCCGCGCTCAGGGTATCTCTGCAGAAATACTACCGGCTGTCCGATGAGAACGAAGCGGGACGGCTCGGCGCGAAAGAGAGCGTGCATCAGGCGGTGCGATACATGCAGGAGCATTATATGGAGGAGATCGATATCGCCTCGCTGGCTGACAGCCTCGGGTTCAATTCTGCCTATCTGACCAGGCTCTTCAACCGCTACGTGGGCGAAACCCCGCTCAAATACTTGACGGGGCTCCGCATTACGGAAGCCAAAAAGCTCCTGCGCGACACCACGCTGTCGATCGCGGACGTGGGTGCCCGCGTGGGCTATCCCGACCAGTTTTACTTTAGCAAGACCTTCCGGAAAGCGGTGGGGGTGAATCCATCGGCGTTCAGGAGTGAGGGAAGGTGAAACAGAGGCCGGTTCCTCGTTCCGCAATGGAACATGGGGACGGTTCCTCGTTCCGCCAAATGAAACACGGGGACGGTTCCTCGTTCCACAAATCCAGAGGAAACACGGGGAATCACCCCGTGTTTCCTCTGGGTTTGTGGAACGAGGAACCGTCCCCGTGTTTCATTTGGCGGAACGAAGAACCGGCCCCATGTTCCATTGCGGAACGAGGAATCAGCCCCCGTTTACTGCCAGGCTTCGTCGCCTGCAGCCGTTGCCTGATCCGCACGTCTCTGGTCAACGTTTGCAAGAACTTCCTCGACTTCCATATCACCGTTCAGGTAAGCGATGATGTCCTGGCCGAAGTCAAACCACTGCGGGTTGAGGTATTTGATGGAATCCTGGAATACGGTACCTCTCTTCTCGGAACCCTCGATGAAGGAGTTGGTGTAATCGGAGTAAGCCGGTGTCTGGCCTGCGTTGAACGGATAGTTCTCGACCTTCGGCTCGTTGTCGATCATGTACTGAAGGCTTTCCTGAGTAGCAAGGAATGCAAGATACTGTTTTGCAGCGTCGGCATTCTCAGATCCGGAATAAACAAATCTGGTCGGTCCGCAGGGATGTACGTTGAGGACCTGGTTGTCCAGAGTCGGGATGTAGAACAGACCAAAGTCGTCTACGGTGTAAGCTCCGTCAGAAGCGTCTGCGATTTCCTGCATGGTTCCCGGTTTTGCCATGGTCATAGCATACTCGCCGCTGCCCAGAGCTGCCGGCATTCCTGCGTATTCATCGGACTGATAGTTGTCACCGAAGTATCCGGCGTCAGCCATCTCTTTGATCTGCTCGAGGCAGGTCTTGAACATTTCGGTCTCAGCGAAGGTAACTTCGTTGTTGTTGAGCTTATCGGTGATGCCCGGCTCCAGTTCTTCGAAGCGGCC
>CADCPK010000188.1 GCA_902803215.1 uncultured Lachnospiraceae bacterium | reverse complement strand
GCCGGAACCTTCGGCAGACCGGGCATTGTCATGATCTCGCCTGTCAGGGCGACGATAAAGCCGGCACCTGCCGAGATCTTCAGGTTTCGTACTGTCACTTCGAAGTCCGTCGGAGCTCCGAGCTTATTCTGATCATCGGTAAGGGAATACTGTGTCTTGGCAACACAGATCGGGCAGTTTCCAAAGCCCAGATCTTCAAGCTGTTTTGCCTGCTTCTGTGCCTGAGCGGTGAGAACAGCGCATTTTCCGCCGTAGATCTTCTGTACGATCTGATTCAGTTTATCTTCTATACTGCCGTCAAGCTCGTAGGAGTACCGGAAATCGTTCGGCTCCTCTACCAGACGGATAACTTCTTCGGCAAGTGCTTTTCCGCCTTCGCCGCCCTTGGCCCATACTTCCGAGAGTGCGACATTCACGCCCAGCTCTTTGCACTTTGCTTCGACAAGCGCAAGCTCTGCCTCGGTGTCTGTCGGGAAAGCATTCAGGGCAACCACACAGGGAAGTCCATACACATTTTTAATATTGCTCACGTGTTTCAGCAGATTCGGAAGGCCCTTCTCCAACGCCTCCAGGTTTTCCTGATTGAGGTCTGCCTTCGGAACCCCGCCATTATATTTGAGGGCTCTTACAGTTGCAACGATGACGACCGCGTTCGGTTTGAGGCCTGCCATACGGCATTTGATGTCGAGGAATTTTTCCGCACCCAGATCTGCGCCGAAACCGGCTTCCGTAATGGTATAGTCCGCCAGCTTAAGTGCCATGCGTGTAGCGGTTACCGAATTGCAGCCATGTGCGATGTTGGCGAACGGTCCGCCGTGGACGATCGCCGGGACATGCTCCAGTGTCTGTACAAGGTTCGGCTTGAGGGCATCCTTCAGCAGCGCAGCCATGGCGCCTTCCGCATGAAGATCGCCTGCCGTAACCGGCTTCTGCTCTGAGGGTTTGCCGTATGTATAACCGATGATGATCCTTGCCAGACGCTTTTTCAGATCGATGATGTCACTTGCAAGGCAAAGAACTGCCATGATCTCAGAGGCCACGGTGATATCATAGCCGTCCTCACGCGGCACACCGTTTGTGCGGCCGCCCAGTCCGTCGATCACGTTTCTGAGCTGTCTGTCGTTCATGTCCACGCAGCGTCGCCAGGTGATCTTGCGCGGATCGATGTTCAGCTCGTTCCCCTGGAAAATATGGTTGTCGATCATGGCCGCGAGCAGGTTGTTGGCGGCTCCGATCGCATGAAAGTCTCCGGTAAAGTGCAGGTTGATATCTTCCATGGGAACCACCTGTGCGTAACCGCCGCCGGCTGCTCCTCCTTTGATTCCGAATACCGGGCCGAGTGAGGGCTCGCGGAGGGCGATCATGACATTTTTACCCAGTTTCTGCAGGCCGTCTCCCAGGCCTACCGTCGTTGTCGTTTTTCCTTCTCCTGCAGGAGTAGGATTGATCGCAGTCACCAGGACCAGCTTGCCGTCAGGTCTGTCCGTCTCTTTGAGCAGGTTATAGTCGATCTTTGCCTTGTACTTTCCGTACTGCTCAAGGTATTTATCCTCGATACCCGCCTTTGCCGCGATCTCGGTGATCGGCAGCATTTCGCTCTCCTGTGCTATTTCGATGTCTGTTTTGTATGCCATTCGCGCAACTCCTCCGTAAAATGTATACCACAATTTTATCGTCCATCATAATAACACAGAGTTTGAGGAAATACCATACGCTTTTTTACATAAGCCTCCGCCGTTCATCCTGTTTATCAAAATTGTAACATTATTGAGCGGAATGTTTCATATTTATATGATAGAATAACCAAGTGAAATTTCAGGGTAACTGTTCAGGGTGTAAACAGTTACAATTTTGGATACGCAGTCTTTCCTGCGTCTGCCATATACCGGGAGGGATTCAGTATTGAAACAAAGCATCTTTTTGAACAATGACATTTCCATGCCTCTTTTGGGACTTGGAGTAAACAATATAGATGATGAACGCACCGCCGCAACCGCGATCAATTCCGCTGTCACGGCAGGGTATCGAATGATAGACACCGCGCCGGTGTATAAGAACGAAGAATTTATCGGCCGTGCCATCGCCCGCTGCTGGGTACCAAGGCGGGATCTTTTCATCATCTCGAAGGTTTGGAATACCGCCCAGCGCCTCGGCGATACCGCCGGTGCATTTGAGCGGAGCCTCGAGCGCCTTCAGCTTGATTATGTGGATCTTTTCCTGATCCAGTGGCCCGTGCCCGGCTGTTTCGCCGCTACATGGCGTACATTAGAAAAGCTCCTGTCTTCCGGAAAGACAAGAGCCATCGGTGTCAGCAATTTCGGCATACGCCACCTGGAAGCACTCCGCAAAGTGTCAGGCATCGTACCCGCAGTCAACCAGATCGAATGCCATCCGCTGAACTATGAAAGCGAACTGATCGATTACTGCAAGGACCATGACATCGCAGTGCAGGCTTACGCACCGCTGGCACGCGGCGCTGTGCTCGACGAGGATATCATCTGTGTGATCGCCACCAAATACGCAAAAACTCCCGCGCAGATCGCCCTCCGCTGGGCCCTGCAGAAAGGTCTGTCCGTGATCCCCAAGTCGATCACCCCCGAACGCATCCACGCCAACGCCGGCATCTTCGACTTTGAGATCGAGGAGGAGGACATGGCGATCATCGAAACTATGAATCAGCACCGGCATTTTGTGGAGAAGCCGGAGGATATGAGAGGGTGAAAACACACGGGGACCGTCCCCGTGTGTTTTCCCCCGTGTGTTTTCACCACGGCAGCATCGGTGCCTCCACCTTCTTATCCCTGATCATCAGGTCCCGCACCGCTTCATCGGCGGGTTTCCCTTCGAAAAGCACCTTATTGATCTCGGCCACGATTGGCATCTCCACCTCGTATTTCTGTGAGAGCTGCAGCGCCGCTTTTGCGGAGTACACGCCTTCCACCACCATCTTCACTTCTTTCATGGCTGCTTCCATCGTGTAGCCCCGGCCGATCAGGAAGCCGGCTTTGCGGTTTCGGCTGTGAACGCTGGCGCAGGTGACGATCAGGTCTCCGATTCCCGAAAGGCCGTAGAAAGTTTCCTGCCGTGCCCCCATCTTTTGTCCCAGTCTTGCGATCTCGGCGATTCCTCTCGTGATCAGCGCCGCTTTTGTGTTGTCGCCGTAGCCGATGCCGTCCGCGGTTCCCGCCGCAAGCGCGATGACATTTTTGAGAGAGCCGCCAAGCTCTACGCCCAGCATATCCGGCGTTGTGTAGACGCGGAATACGGGGCTCATAAATATTCCCTGCAGATACTCCGCTGTCTGCCGCTCTTTTGAGCTCACCACACAGGTGGTCGGTATTCCCTTTCCGACCTCCTCCGCATGACTCGGCCCGGAAAGGACCGAAACATCCGCCTGAGGGATCTCTTCCTCGATGATCTCACTCAGCGTCATCAAAGTAGTCTCTTCTATTCCCTTTGCCACATTGACGATCTTCTGTCCTTCACGGACATATTCCTTCATGCTCCTCGCCGTGCTTCTGGTAAAAGGCGACGGAACCGCAAGGATCACCACATCCGGGTCCTTAAGGCTTCCCTCAAGGTCCGAGGTGATACAGATCAACGGGTCAAGGATCACGCCGGGAAGCTTTGAAGCATGTTCCCGCTTTTCCCTGAGCATATCCACTTCATCCTGCAGGCAGGACCAAAGAACGACCTCATGACCGTTGTTATGCAGCAGGACCGCAAGAGCCGTACCCCAGCTCCCCGCCCCCATGATACTGATTTTTGCCATAATATAATCCCTCCGGTCTACTTTTTAGAACCCAGCGAAAGCTTGCTTTCCGTTCCGTTCATCAGGCGAACTATATTCTGTCTGTGACGGTAGAAGGTCAGCAGCGTCAGCGCTCCGAAGACAATATACATTTCCGTCAGATACTTCTGCGGCATGTGATAGAAGCCCATCTGTCCGAAGATGATCATGGAAATAAGCGCTGTAGTATAGGCGCACAGAGAAGCCAGCGACACATATTTTGTCAGGATTGCCAGCCCGAGGAAAACGATCATCGCCGCGACTACCACCCGCCAGTCGATCATTATGCAGAGCCCCAATGTGGAAGCAACGCCTTTTCCCCCCTTAAAGCCGAGGAAAAACGGAAAATTATGTCCAAGAATAACTCCGGCACCGGCATACATCCGAAACAGCCTTACGGCCTCCGGGTTTTTGCCTCCGAACAGACCGCTCACGATAACAGCCGCAACAACGCACTTGAGCACATCGATCAGCAGAGTGATCAGTCCGGCCTTTACCCCGTACACGCGAAGTGCATTGGTGGACCCTGCGTTTCCGCTCCCATGCTTTCTGATGTCATCATGATGAAATTTCCCGACAAAATAGCCGGTCTGGATCAGCCCGAACGCATATCCGATCAGAAGACAAGCAATACGTTCCATCTCAGTTTTTCTCTCCTCTCTCTCTGATAAAGAACCTAAGGGATGTACCTTCAAATCCGAAGGCATCGCGAATGCGGTTTTCCAGATAACGCACATACGAAAAATGCATCAGTTCCTTATCATTAACAAACACCACAAACGTCGGGGGTTTTACGCCTACCTGCGTCATATAAAAGATCTTCAGCCGTTTTCCCTTGTCAGAAGGAGGCTGCTGCATGGCTACCGCCTCCGAGAGGATCTCGTTCAGCACGCCGGTCTGTACACGGAGGGTCTGATTCTCGATCACCTGATCGATCGCCTCGAAAAGCTTCGGCAGTCTCTGTCCGGTTTTTGCGGAGATAAACAGGATCTTGGCGTACGGCATAAACGAAAGCACTTCACGGATCCTGTTGGTATGCTGATAGATCGTCTTATCGTTTTTCTCTATGGCATCCCATTTATTGACCGCAATGATCACGCCCTTGCCTCTGTCATGCGCGATTCCCGCGATCTTGGCATCCTGCTCCGTCACTCCTTCGGTCGCATCGATCATGATCACGACAATGCCGGCCCTCTCCACCGCCGAAACGGTGCGGATCACGCTGTAACGCTCTATATCCTCGGTGACCTTGCCCTTACGGCGAAGACCTGCGGTATCGATGAGGATGTACTCTTTTCCCTGCATACGCACCCGCGTATCGACCGCATCCCTCGTGGTTCCCGCAATGTCCGAGACAATGACTCTCTCTTCTCCGAGAAGCTTGTTGATCAGGGAAGACTTGCCGACATTCGGTTTTCCGACAATGGCAATGCGCGGCGTGTCATCCTCCTCTTCTTCTCCTGTATCCTCCGGGAAATAGCTGATTACCACATCCAGCATATCTCCGAGCCCAAGCATGTTGGCGGAAGAGATCGCATATGGTTCACCTATTCCCAGATTGTAGAATTCGTAGACATCCATCTGAAATTTTGCGATAGAGTCCACTTTGTTAACGACCAGGACCACCGGCTTTCCGCTTCTTCGCAGCATATCCGCCACCTTGGAATCGGAATCCACAAGTCCCTGGCGCACATCGGTCATAAAAATGATGACGTCCGCCGTGTCGATCGCGATCTGCGCCTGTTCACGCATGCGCGAAAGGATGATGTCACCGCTGTCGGGCTCGATTCCCCCTGTATCCACAAGAGTGAAACTCTTATCCAGCCATGTCACATCCGCATAAATACGGTCCCGGGTCACGCCGGGGGTGTCTTTTACAATAGAAATCTTTTGTCCGGCCAGGGCATTGAATAATGTGGATTTTCCCACATTAGGCCTGCCCACTATAGCCACTACCGGTCTGCTCATACATCTGTCTCCTTTTCTTCGGTCCCTCAAAGCGCATTCCCAGCACTGCTTTAACCAGATCGGCTCCGTCACTCTGTACTACCACGATCTTCGTGTGCAGCTCCTGCTCTATCCGGGACACGGTTATATCATCCAGAAAAACTTCTTCTCCTTCTCTCAGCATGCTGCAGGGAAGGAAAAGGGAATCTCCGTTAAATCCGTCTTTCAGCTGATCGATCAGATCCTGCCCGGTGATCAGCCCGGAGACGGTGATCTTCTCTCCAAAAAAATGATTGACGATTCCCCTGACTTCTATATTAACATTGGGGAACTTTCTTTTTACCGTTTCCATATGTTTCCGCAAAAACGGCTCGGCCAGAAGGCCTGTCGCGATCGTCCCGGAAACCTCCCTTTCATCACCTTTCATCTCATCCAGAAAAGCGTTGAACTCCGTCTCCAGAAGTCTGAGCATGCCCACGCCGTTCTCCAGCTGAAGGTATCCGTCGTACCTTTCTTCCTCCGGAAGCTCTTCGCCGGCAAGAATATACCATTCATCCGAAGCATGCACAAAATGTATACCGTGCTTTTCCATCATGACATTCTGC
The DNA here is from genome assembly GCA_902803215.1 of uncultured Lachnospiraceae bacterium. Lineage (GTDB taxonomy): Bacteria > Bacillota > Clostridia > Lachnospirales > Lachnospiraceae > Blautia_A. The sequence continues at coordinate 14,865 of CADCPK010000188.1, read as the reverse complement.
CACCTGTGCACAGTCGCCAGCACTTCTCGCGCTTCATCCGCGGTGAACGGCTCGAGGGGGCACAGGCCGTCTCTGTATCTGGTCAGGCCGACCGGAACGATCGACACGCTCTGAAGCACCGGCGCATATTCGGAAAGCTCGCGAATGCTGAATTCGAGCTCTTCGCCGTCGTTATACCCCTTGCAGAGGACGATCTGACCGTTCATGATGATACCGGCATTGCGGAATCTCTTCGCTTTCTCCAGAGCCTTCCCGGCAAAACGATTGTGCAGCATCCTGCATCGAAGCTCCGGGTTCATCGTCTGAAAGGAGATATTGATGGGCTCCATACGGTACCTGATGATACGTTCCACGTCGTGGTCGCTCATATTTGTAAGTGTGACGTAATTTCCCTGTAAAAAAGAAAGCCGGGAATCATCGTCCTTAAAATACAGTGTTTCGCGCATGCCCGGAGGCATCTGATCGATAAAACAGAAAATACATTTGTTGGAGCAGGATCTGTAATCGTCCATCAGTCCGTTTTCGAACTCGATTCCCAGGTCCTCGTCATATTCCTTTTCGACTTCCAGCTCCCAGATCTCCCCGTCCGCTTTCTCCACGATCAGGTCGACCAGCTCGTCATTCATCAGAAAACGGTAGTCAAAAACATCTTCCGGCTCTTTTCCGTTTACCGATATCAGTCTGTCACCGGCTTCGAGTTCAAGCTCTTCCCCGATACTGTCAGGTGCTACCCTTGAGATCACATGTGGATGGTTTTTCTTATGCTGCGGCATGATCAACCTCCCTCATATCTGTTCAATCTGTTCAGAACAGTTATACTATATCTAAAGTCAGATTGTGACTCCCATAATACCAACATCATCGATAAAAATCAATATTATAATCCCTTGCCCCGCAGGACATTTTCTAATATAATGACAGTTAGTACGAATAAAAAAACCGAAAAGGAGTCGATTATGAAAGGAATCATTCTTGCAGGCGGTTCAGGTACACGCCTGTATCCTCTTACAATGGTCACATCCAAACAGCTTCTTCCTATTTATGATAAGCCGATGATCTATTATCCGATGTCCGTCCTTATGAATGCCGGCATCCGCGATATTCTGATCATCTCCACCCCGCAGGATACCCCAAGGTTCCGCGAGCTTCTCGGAGACGGCAGCCAGTTTGGCGTTACACTTTCCTACGAAGTCCAGCCAAGTCCCGACGGGCTTGCACAGGCTTTTATCATCGGAAAAGAATTTATCGGAGACGACTGCGTCGCGATGGTCCTGGGCGACAACATTTTTGCGGGCCACGGCCTGAGAAAAAGACTCAAAGCCGCCGTGCTTAACGCAGAGACCGGAAAAGGAGCCACCGTGTTCGGCTATTATGTGGACGATCCCGAGCGCTTCGGCATCGTCGAGTTCGATCAGGAGGGAAAAGCCATTTCCATCGAAGAAAAGCCGGCAAAGCCCAAGAGCAATTATTGCGTCACAGGTCTTTACTTTTATGACAATCGTGTAGTACAATATGCCGAAAACCTTAAACCCAGTGCCAGAGGCGAGCTCGAGATCACCGACCTCAACCGTATCTACCTGGAAAGCGGCGAATTAAATGTGGAGCTTCTCGGACAGGGCTTTACCTGGCTCGATACCGGCACACACGAAAGCCTTGTCGAAGCGACCAACTTTGTAAAGACTATGGAGGACCACCAGCACAGAAAGATCGCCTGCCTGGAAGAGATCGCTTACCTGAACGGATGGATTTCCCGCGAGGAAGTTCTTAAGGTTTACGAAGTGCTCAAAAAGAACCAGTACGGTCAGTATCTCAAAGATGTGCTGGACGGCAAATACCTGGATTCACTTCACTGATGAGCGGGCGGGAGGCAATACAGACAGTCTTCCGCCTTCAAATAATTTAGAAGGAGACATAAAAAATGACCATTATCGTTACCGGAGGCGCCGGATTTATCGGCAGCAACTTTATTTTTCACATGCTTGGCAAGTATCCGGATTATCGGATCGTCTGCCTGGATTGTCTCACCTACGCGGGTAATCTTTCGACCCTCGCTCCGGTGATGGACAACCCCAATTTCCGTTTTGTAAAAGAAAGCATTACCGACAGAGAAGCCGTCTACAAACTGTTCGAAGAAGAAAAGCCGGATATCGTCGTCAACTTTGCCGCAGAAAGCCATGTTGACCGCTCTATCGAAAATCCCGAGGTTTTCCTTGATACCAACATCAAAGGTACGGCTGTGCTGATGGATGCCTGCCGCAAATACGGCATTCAGAGATATCATCAGGTTTCCACCGACGAAGTGTACGGCGATCTTCCGCTCGACCGTCCGGATCTCTTCTTCACCGAGGAGACCCCGATCCACACCAGCAGCCCGTACAGCTCTTCGAAAGCCGGCGCCGATCTTCTGGTCCTCGCCTATCATCGTACCTACGGACTTCCTGTCACGATCAGCCGCTGCTCCAACAACTATGGTCCGTACCATTTCCCGGAGAAGCTCATCCCGCTGATGATCGCCAACGCGCTGAACGACAAGCCGCTCCCGGTCTACGGAAAAGGCGAGAATGTCCGCGACTGGCTCTATGTGGAGGACCACTGCAAAGCGATCGATCTGATCATCCATAAAGGCAGAGTCGGCGAAGTTTACAACATCGGCGGCCATAACGAGATGAAGAACATCGATATCGTCAAGATCATCTGCAAGGAACTCGGCAAGCCCGAGAGCCTCATCACATATGTGACGGACCGCAAAGGACATGATATGCGTTACGCCATCGACCCCACGAAGATCCACAACGAACTCGGCTGGCTGCCCGAGACCAAATTTGCGGACGGGATCAAGAAGACCATTCAGTGGTACCTGGACAACAAGGAATGGTGGGAAACCATCATCTCCGGAGAATATCAGAATTATTACGAGAAAATGTACGGAAATCGCTAAGGGGGCGTAACCATGAAGGTTTTTGTAACAGGCGTTGCCGGTCAGCTGGGACATGACGTCATGAATGAGCTGGCTGCCCGCGGAGAAACAGGGATCGGGTCGGATCTTGCCGGCGTTTACAGCGGTATAGCGGACGGCTCTCCGGTGACTTTCGCTCCATATGTTTCCCTCGATATTACCGATGCGGACGCAGTAAAAAGAGAAATCCGGTCCGCATCTCCCGACGTTGTCATCCATTGTGCCGCCTGGACAGCCGTGGATGCTGCCGAGGATGAAGAAAATCGTGATAAAGTCATGGCCATAAACGCGGGGGGCACCGCAAATATCGCTGCTGCCTGCAAAGAAATCGACTGTCCGATGGTGTATATCAGCACGGACTATGTCTTTGACGGCACCGGAACAGACCCGTGGAAGCCGGACTGTACCGATTATAAGCCGCTCAGCATGTACGGCTCCAGCAAGCTTGCCGGCGAACTGGCCGTAAAGGAAGCGCTCGAAAAGTATTTTATCGTGCGTATCGCCTGGGTGTTCGGCAAGAACGGAAAGAATTTCATCCGTACCATGTTGAATGTGGGTAAAAACCATGATCTTCTGAAGGTCGTCAACGATCAGATCGGAACACCCACATATACCCTTGATCTTGCCGTGCTGCTGTGCGATATGATAATGACGGACAAATACGGCTATTACCATGCCACAAACGAAGGCGGCTATATCAGCTGGTACGATTTCGCGTGCGAGATCTTTCGGCAGGCTGCCGCTCTCGGTCATGAGGAATATGACGCAGAGCACCTGACCGTCAAGCCGGTCACCACCGCCGAATACGGCATTTCCAAAGCCGCCCGTCCTTTTAACAGCCGGCTGGACAAGAGCAAACTTTCCGAAGCCGGATTTACCCGTCTTCCCGACTGGAAGGACGCCCTTTCACGATACCTCCGTGAAATTGATTTTTGACAGCATATCGAAATAATAAATCAAAGGCCCTGCTTTTCATGGTCATCATGAAAAGCAGGGCCTGTTTTATTGATCTCTATCGATTTTATTACTGCTGTTATGCAGCGGGGACAGCCACTTCAGTCACGGGATCCGCTGCCGGAATGGCTACCGATGCATCGGGTGCCACAGGTGCGGCTACCGTTCCCTCGGTTGTCATCGGTGCAGCTGCTCCGCCTGCGACAGGTGCTGCAGGATCGGGCGTCGGTGTAAGCAGTCCGTTGGCTTCAGCCGCAACAGCATCTGCTTCCTCCGGACTCAGGAGCGGAGTGATCTCCTCATCGACCTGCTGAAGGACCATGTCATTGATCACATCCTGGATCAGTGCTTTGGCCGTATCCACGGTCGACTGATCGGGAATCATGACGTATGCCGGAGTACTGAGCGAATACGGTTTTTCGGTACCTCCGGTACCGTTCACACTGTAAGTGACCATGTTCCAGGCTCCCGGCTCGTCCAGCTGTTTCTGCAGTATCCTGGCGATCTCATCATACGAAATATTTGTCTCGAAGCTGCCTTCCAGACTCTTCATGATCGCCGTGTAGTTGGTGAGGAGCTCGGTGCTGGAAGCTTTTGCCATGATGCCCTCGATGACTGCCATCTGGTTCTTTCCTCTCTGACGGTCGCCGTCGGCAAAGGAGAAACGTTCTCTGGCATATGTCAGTGCAGCCTCGCCATCCATGTGATTCATTCCCTGGGTGTAATGCCATCCAAGCTCATTCTTGCTGTCGAACTCATAATCCGAATACACATCAATTCCGCCCAGAGCATTGATAATATCAATAAAGCCCTGGAAGTTGACCTTGATGTAGTACGGAATGCTGACATTGTAGAGCATACTGAGAGTATCCATACTGCAGTTGATGCCATAGATACCGGCATGTGTCAGTTTGTCCGGCGCACCGTTGGAGATGGAAAGCGGAACAAAGTAATCACGCGGAGTGTTGATCAGAAGCATCTGTTTTGTCTTCATGTTGGCCACAGCGACAATGTTGACGTCGCTTCGGCTCTTGGCAACGATGCCTCCGCGATTATCGATACCGCTTATATACACCACAATAACATCTTTGTTGACATTTTCCGCAACCGCCGGCTGGCTGCCGCCTTCTGTCGAATCGGTGCTTACTACGCCTTCCGAAGAACCGCCGTAAGCTACGGTCGGCTGTGTGACTGCGGGCTGCAGTTCGGTCTCGACACTCTTTGTCTCGACCTGGCGGATCATGGAATCCAGGGATGCATAGCCGTCAAGATCACGAACGACGTCCAGGTAAGCGGTATTCAATATAATGGCTCCGGTCTCTCCGGATGTAAGGCTGTCTACCAGTTCGGTAAGACCGTCGTACTCGACTGTCGTCGGAGTGCTCCCCATATCTTCGCTGAACTTTTCGATCGCGGCGTTGGTATTATCCCTGTCGAGATCACGCAGAATACCGACCGTGGATCCTGCCGTTTCGGCTGCCGACGTCGCCGTACTGGTCTGTGCCACAAAAAGGCCCATCTCAGATACTTCAACGTCGGGAGTTGCTATGTCAGAAATCGTTGTATGCGTCCGTGTCACATACATGGCTGCAACGGCAAACACCATCAGTATGGCAAACCATAAAAACAGACCGATGACAAATCTGCCCCTGTGGTTAAAATTCCAGGTAAGATATCCGACTACCCCAATGAGAACGGCTGCCGCTACTCCGCCAAGGATCAGGTATTTTGTGGGTATCATGTTTGTATCGCGTACAACATAGATAACTCCTGCCGCCGCCAGAATAAGCAGCAGGGTAAGGATCTTCCCCGCGGGGCCACCGAATCTTCTGTTCTTCATGATACTTATCCTCCCCCTATACTGTTAATCTCTACGGAACAGGTCTCTGGTATAAACCTTATCGCTGACATCATCCAGACATGGATCGTATCTGTTGGCTATGATCGTATCCGCCTCTGCTTTAAACCGCTCAAGGTCGTTCACCACTTTGCTTCCGAAGAAAGTTGAGCCGTCTTCAAGGGTAGGCTCGTAGATAATGACCGACGCCCCTTTTGCCTTGACCCTCTTCATGATCCCCTGAATACTGCTCTGTCTGAAGTTGTCCGAGTTGCTCTTCATCGTGAGTCTGTACACGCCTACGGTGACATTTTTCTCCATCGTGCTGCTGTAAGCATTATCCTCACGATAACTGTAATAGCCTGCTTTCTGAAGAACGCGGTCAGCGACAAAATCCTTACGGGTCCTGTTGGCATCGACGATGGCCTGGATCAGATTTTCGGGCACATCCTGATAGTTTGCCAGAAGCTGCTTGGTATCTTTCGGCAGACAGTAGCCGCCGTATCCGAACGACGGATTATTGTAGTGACGTCCGATACGCGGGTCAAGGCATACACCGTTGATGATCTGTGCGGTATCGAGTCCCTTTACCTCCGCATATGTATCGAGTTCGTTAAAAAAGCTTACGCGAAGCGCCAGGTAAGTGTTGGCAAAAAGCTTGACGGCTTCCGCCTCGGTAAAGCCCATGATCAGTGTTTCGATCTCGTCCTTTATCGCTCCTTCCCTGAGCAGCCCGGCAAAGGTATTTGCCGCTTCGACCAGCCGTTCATCACCAAGGTCTGTTCCGACGACGATCCGGCTCGGATAAAGATTGTCGTAAAGCGCCTTGCTCTCCCTGAGGAATTCAGGGCTGAAGATGATATTTTTGGTGTCGAACTGCTTACGCACGTTTTCCGTATAGCCTACAGGGATAGTGGATTTGATTACCATGATCGCATTCGGATTGACCTTCAGTACGGTTCGGATAACCGTCTCTACTGCCGAAGTGTCAAAATAGTTTCTGCGGCTGTCATAGTTTGTCGGTGCCGCAATAACCACATAATCCGCTGTGCTGTAGGCTGCTTCTCCGTCCAGGGTCGCTGTAAGAGAAAGTTCTTTGCCGGCCAGATACTCTTCGATCTCCTTATCCTGAATGGGGGAGATCCTGTTATTGATCATTTCGACTTTTTCCGGAATGATATCGACCGCCGTCACTTCGTTGTGCTGCGAAAGGAGCACTGCGATGGAGAGTCCTACATATCCGGTTCCTGCTACTGCTATTTTCATGTTATTTTCCTCTGTGAATTTATATGATCGATAGTGTTTTACATAAGCTTATACCCGCATCTGCTCGGTATCTGAACAGGTACAGTTTTTTTAGGTATTTTATTATTATACCAACGGTAGACCTATAAAGCAAGGCTGACTTTCACATCGGCTTGTATGGGTTCTGGGAAAGATCCGTGGATCTTAACGCTTTTCGCACCGGTAAAACGCATGCCGGAACCACGGAAAGCGCGTCGATTCCCATGCGAAGGAAAGTCTCGGTGAGCGCGGTATCCGCAGCGATCTCGCCGCAGATGTACACTTTGCACCCTGCCCGATGCCCCGCATCGATGACCATTTTGATCATTCGAAGGACCGCCGGGTGATGGTCATTGTATTTTTCTTTCAGGAGCGGATTCTGTCTGTCCATCGCAAGGGTATACTGGGTTAAGTCGTTCGTACCGATGCTCAGAAAGTCCACCCTGGCAGCCAGCTCCTCCGCGATCATGACCGCAGCGGGTGTTTCGATCATCACGCCCTTGTCGATATCGTGGAAGGGAATGCCCCGGTTTGCAAGACTGCGCTTTGCACTGATGATCATATCGTCGATCTCATCCAGCTCCTCGAGCGAAGAGATCATCGGGAACATGACCGCCAGATTTCCGTAATAGCCGGCCCGATAAACTGCCCTCAGCTGTTCTTCAAATATATCTTTATGGTCCAGAGACAGACGGATGCCGCGGTTGCCCATGATCGGGTTTGTCTCCTCCGGGATTCTCATATATTCCGCCTGCTTGTCGGCGCCCAGGTCCATGGTCCTCACCACTGCCGGCCTGCTGCCCATGCTTTCGGCCAGCCTCCGATATTCCAGAAACAGCTCGTTTTCACGGGGATGCGTATCCTTGCCCAGATACTGGAACTCGCTTCGCATCAGTCCGACGCCGTCCGCCCCGTAGTAGTCGACATTGCTCAGATCATCGACACTGCCGATGTTGGCATATACATTGACTTCTTTTCCGTCCAGCGTCACATCGGGCTCGTCGCGCAGCTTCAGCAGTTCTTCTTTTTCACGCAGATCCTCCTGCCTTCTGAACTCATATTCTTTCAGCTGCTCATCGCTCGGGTTCAGATAGAGTGTCCCGGTATATCCGTCGACGATCGCGGCCTTTCCGTCCCACTGCTGCCTGACTTCAATGTCAAAAAGAGAGGGAATGTTCATCGTTCTGGCCATGATCGAGGAGTGCGATATCTCGGAGCCGTGTGCCGTGACCACCGCGAGGATATTGTCTTTTTCCAGCTCAAGGATCTCGCCCGGCTGCAGCTGCTCGGCCACCAGAATCACCGGTTCGGAGCCCAGAGTGATCCTCGAAAGACCGCCGCCCAGCGCGCGCATCAGCTTGGAAGAAATCTCCCTGATGTGCCTGATCCGTTCGCGTATGATCGGAGTCTCCAGCTCCTGAAATGTGATCACAAGCTCATCCCTGGTCGTCTGAATGGCATAGCCTGCGCTGACCATCTGATGATCGATCATCTCACGGATTGCGGTGCTGTAGGTCGGATCCCGCAGGACCTGAAGCTGAGCCTGATAATTTTTTCGCACAGACCCGGGCTTTCCTTCCGCCTCGTCGTACAGTCTGAGAAGAAGTTCCTCCACCTCTCCCCTCGCTTTTTCAAAGGCTGCCAGTTCTTTTTTGGCATCTTTGATCCTGTATTGACGATTCTGAAATTCCCCTCTGGTATAAAAAAGGATCTTGCCGGACGCGATTCCGGCAAAAGCAGATTTTCCCTTAAAGATTTCCATACAGCATCATTCCTTTATTGTGTAAGCGCCCTTTTTTTGCAAAAAGGGCGCCGCTTCATAATTGTTTACTGTGCTTTGACTTTCGTCCACAGTTCCGCATATTTTTGTTTGATTGCCGGAGCCTGATATCCAAAGATCTCGTTATCTTCATTATCGATCTCGGGGATATAGGACGAAATGCCTTCATAAGTGGTTTCTTTCATCTCCTCAAACGCCGAGACAACAGGGGAAGTATAACCCACCTCTTCGGTATTGGCAAGAGCATTATCGTCACGAAGCATAAAATTGATGAATTCGTGTGCAAGATCGACCTCGTTGCAGTCCCTGGTGATCAGCATGGCGTCGTACCACACATTGGTTCCCTGGGACGGGGTCATGTAATCCATGTTTTCGTTCTCGCTGATAATATAGGAAGCATCGCCCGAGTAGACCACAGCCATCGCTTTGTTGCCGGAAATCATGTTATCGATGACATCATCGCCTGCATAGATCGGATCCATGGTATCTCTCTGCTCGATCAGCCAGTTGTATGCGTCCTGAATCTCCTCTTCATCCGTCGTATTCATCGAATAGCCAAGGGCCTTGAGGGCGATCATGAAGGAGTCTCTCTCGGAATCATACATATAAAGCTGCCCTTTGTATTTTGTATCACGAAGCAGGTCCCATCCTTCCTTCAGATCCTCTTCGTCCACGACGGTCTTGTCATAAAGGATGCCAACCGTGCCCCAGAAGTACGGGCAGGAATAACGGTTGCCCGGATCGTAGCTCTGAGCCAGCACGTCCTCCATCAGATTTTCCCCGTTCGGAATGAGCTTCCAGTCAAGGGCCTGCAGATAATCTTCCTTGATCAGTCTTTCGATCATGTAATCGGAAGGAATCAGAATGTCGTAGCTTTCACCGCTGGAGAGCTTGGTATACATCATCTCGTTCGACTCAAAGGTTTCATAGATGACCGTACAGTTGAATTCCTCCTCAAATTTTTCCAGAAGGCTCAGATCGATGTACTCTCCTGCGTTGTACACCTTGAGGATTTTCTGCTGCCTGCTCACACTGCCGCAGCGGATAAGGCCTGCGAGAAGAACAACGATCAGCACTATGGAGATGATCTTTCCGCGTTTTCCGGTGGGATTAAGACCTCTTTTCTCCATCATCTCCGGCACAACATTTGCCGCCACGAGAACGATGATGATGACCAGGATCACGATCGTCGACAGAGCGTTGATGGTCGGATTGATCCTCTTGGTCATATTATACACGACGATGGAGATGTTCTTCGTTCCGTTTCCGGTAACAAAATAGGAAATAACAAAGTCGTCGAAGGACATCGTAAAAGCAAGAAGCGCTCCTGCAAAGATACCCTCTTTGATCATCGGCACGATGACTTTTGTGAGTGCCTCAAAGGGGGTCGCTCCCAGGTCCATGGCCGCATTGGCAAGGTTGGGGTCAAGGCTCCTGACCTTCGGATACACGCTGGTGATGACATACGGCGTACAGAACGAAATATGCGCGATCAGCATGGTAACGTAACCTTTGCGCATTCCGATGGAGGAAAAAAGGAGCATAAGGCCGATGGCCGTCACAATTTCGGGGTTCAGGATAGGTATGTTGTTGATGTTAAGGATCAGGTCACGAAGCACTTTACGGCTGCGCGACAGTCCGATCGCTGTGATCGTCCCGAGCACCGTCGAAATAATCGTAGCGATGATAGCGATGGAAACAGACACATATACCGCTTTCACCACTTCCACATTATTGAGCAGTTCTGCGTACCATCTGAGCGAAAAGCCGGAAAATTTGGTGAGTGACTTTGACGAGTTGAACGAAAAGATCATCGTCACCAGGATCGGCAGGTAGAAAAATGCCAGACACAGAACCACGTAAAATCTAGACCAAAAACTTTTTTTCTTTTTCATCCGTTAATCTCTGTCCTCCTGTTTATCTATCTTTTTCATCAGGCTCATGGAAATCAGTATGATCACTGCAAGGATCAGCGATATTGCGCTGCCGAAGTTCCAGTCGCCGACTGAGATAAACTGCGACTCAATAAGATTACCGATAAGCATATACTGTCCGCCGCCGAGGAGCTTTGGAATAACGAATGTCGAGACCGACATAAGGAACACCATCATGATCCCGTTAAGCACGCCGGGTATGGAGAGCGGCCATGTGACTCTCCAAAATGTCTGGAAGGGATCGGCACCCAGATCGTTTGCGGCTTCGATCAGCGATTTGTCCATCTTGCTGAGCGAAGTGTGGATCGGGATGATCATAAAGGGCATAAAGTTGCAGATAAGGCCAAGGATGACCGAAAAGTCCGTGTACATCATGCTGACCGGACTGATGTGGAAAAACGCGAGGATCTGATTGACGATACCGTTGTCCGATAAAATGTTCATCCACGCATAAGTACGGAGAAGCAGGTTGATCCACATCGGTATGGTTACCATGAGGATCAGCGTGTTCTGTGTCTTCTCCGGAAATTTCGCGATTATGTACGCCAGAGGATATCCCAGGCCAAGGCAGATCACAGTGGTGATGATACCAAGCTTGAAGGATTTCAGGATCACGTTGATGTAGGTCGCTTCCGCGAATTTGGCAAAATTGTCAAACGTGAAGGACAGCGTGAGGACCGAGTTTCCTTCCTCTGTAAAAGCGTACAGGGCAATCAGGGCCAGCGGAGCCAGAATGAGGACCGTTGCCCATACCATGTAGGGTTTGATCAAATGTTTAAACTGTTTCATTAATATACTCCCATCTTCCACATTACGTGAATATCTTCAGGTCCGAAGGACAGGCCGACTTTACGGCCGGGTTCCGCGTAATCCGTTGTCTGAACCATGTATGTCCTCTTATCTGTCTCGACCATGATCTCGTAATGTACGCCCTTAAATGTGATGTTCCGAACCGTCCCGACGATCTTTGCGCTTTCGGGTTCGACAATATCCAGATCTTCCGGTCTCAGGACTACCTCGATCTCTTCGTTCTCGGGGAAGCCCTTGTCGACGCATTCAAAGGTAAATCCATCGAATTCCACGAGGAAATCGTGGATCATATGGCCTTCTATAATGTTGGATTCTCCGATGAAGTTCGCCACAAAGCGGTTTTCGGGCTCGTTATATATATCGGTGGGAGTGCCGATCTGCTGGATCTCGCCGTTGTTCATGACAACCACGGTGTCGGACATGGAGAGGGCTTCTTCCTGGTCATGTGTGACATAAACGAATGTGATGCCCACTTCCCGCTGGATCTTTTTCAGCTCGATCTGCATCTGTTTGCGGATCTTGGCGTCAAGAGCTCCGAGCGGCTCATCGAGGAGGAGTACCTTCGGTTCGTTCACCAGTGCACGCGCAATGGCAACTCGCTGCTGCTGACCGCCGGAAAGCAAGGATACATCTCTCTTTTCGAAACCTTCAAGACCGACCATCTTGAGCATTCTGGACACTTTCTGTGCAATGACGGATTTGTCCTGTTTTTTCAAATTCAAACCAAATGCGATGTTGTCCGCCACGTTGAGATGAGGGAACAGTGCATATTTCTGAAAAACCGTGTTGATCTCACGCTTATAGGGCGGAAGTTTTGAGATTTCTATTCCGTCAAAAAGGACTTCCCCACTGCTGGGTTCTTCAAAGCCGGCAATTATCCTAAGAGTCGTGGTCTTTCCGCATCCGCTTGGACCGAGGAGTGTAAGGAATTCGTTCTCGTAGATGTCAAGGTCGATTCCTTTGAGTACCTGCTGATCATCAAAATTCTTGGTCAGCTCCTTCAGTTCAATCAGCTTGTTTTTCATTCGCTTTTCTCCTTATTTCAAAGTGTGCGATGCCGCACCAAACAATATTATACATTCTTTAATGCTTTAACGCAATGCAAAACCGATAAAACTGATGTAGAAAATAATGCTTGCATTTTTCCCGGAATGATGTATAATTACTTTTGTGTTTGACACAAGCTGGAATAGCTCAGTCGGTAGAGCACTTCACTCGTAATGAAGGGGTCGAGAGTTCGAGTCTCTTTTCCAGCTTTTGAAACAAGTGAGTCACGGGGACAGGTTCCCTGACTAACCTGCGGTTTGTCGCGGGCTGAGTCAGGGAACCTGTCCCCGTGACTCACTTATTTCCAAAAAATGGGGGCGGTTCTTTGAACCGTCCCCATTTTTATGATCTCGAATCAATACTCAAGCGTCTCCATATACTTCATATACCTGACCACCATCAGCGCGATCTTAAATGTGATGGCGTCCTCGAACACCCTCAGGTCGAGCCCGGTGCTCTTCTGCAGTTTGTCCAGACGGTACACCAGTGTGTTCCTGTGAATATACAGCTGTCTGGATGTCTCGGACACGTTCAGGCTGTTGTCGAAGAACTTATCGATTGTGACCAGTGTCTCTTCGTCGAAGTCGTCGGGCGATTTGCCGTCGAAGATCTCGCGGATGAACATCTTGCACAGCGGGATGGGCAGCTGATAGATCAGACGGCCGATTCCCAGCGAACTGTAAGCGATTACTTCTTTCTCGGCAAAGAAGATCTTGCCGACGTCGAGAGCCATTCTGGCCTCTTTATAAGACCTGGAAACCTCTTTCAGCTCATTGACGATAGTACCGTAGGCCATATGCATGCCTTCTTCGCGGGAGAGTCCCAGAGATTCATAGAGCGACATGGCCAGTTTGTCCACATCGTCGTAGGTCTCGCCCTCTTCCATCTCTTTAACGATGATGATGCTCTTCTCATCGACCGCAGTGATGAAGTTTTTGCTCTTGCCGCCGAAATATGCTTTTACTGTCTCGACGGAGCTGTGATCCTTCTCCTGGTCGATCTCGAGAATAAGTACGACACGTCGTACATCAGCATCGATATGCAGCTTTTTCGCCCTGTTATAAATATCTACCAGAAGCAGATTGTCAAGGAGGAGATTTTTGATAAAGCTGTCCTTATCAAAGCGCTCCTTATAAGCAACGATAAGGCTTTGTATCTGGAAAGCGGCCAGTTTGCCGATCATATAGCTGTCCTCATCATCACCATAGACAACGAGGATATACTCCAGCTGATAATCATCGCTCACTTTAAAATACTGATAGCCGCGTACAAGCTGGCTATCCGCCTTCGAGTCCACAAACGCCTGAATATCGGACGGCTGAACAGCAAAGTCGGCTGATGTCGACACAAGAACTTTGCCGTCAGTATCGATCACACAGAATTCCGTCCTCGAAATTTCCTTAAGACCTTCTAAAGTATTCTGTAAAACCTGATTTGAAATCATGCAATCTGTCCCTCTCTCAATAATGGTGTTTCCGGGAGGCGATGTCCCTGTATCTAAGAGCCATTTTAATACAATTTCACCAAAAATAAAAGAGGAAAATGTATTTTTTTTACAACAAACTACAACTGTTCGATCATTATACCTCGAAAATCATATCTCCGTACGATGGCATCGGCCACATTTCCTTATCCACTATCATCTCCAGGCAGTCCACCGGCTCTCTCAGTTTTTCCATAGCGGGAACCAGGCATCTTCGGCAATAGACTGCCCTCTCCTTGCCTTCCGGGATTTTTTTAAGATCATCCACAAGGGCGCTCAGCTCCTTCATTGCGCAGTTGGTCTCGCGCAGATAGCCCGAGGTCTTTTCGAGCAGGTCCATCTGCACACTTGTGTCGATCAGCCCGGCTTTTCTGACCGCATTGATCGAATCGGCCAGCACCGTCGTATACTTCACGACCGCCGGTATAAACTGCTTTGTGGCCATATCGATCATCGTCCTGGCTTCGATATTGATCACCTTGGAATAAATATCATACTGGATCTCCGCTCTGGACTCCAGCTCAGCCCTGGTGAATACCCTGAACGATTCGAACAGCTTAACCGACTTCTCCGTGGTGAGTGCAGGAATGGCATCTACCATGGACGGGAGATTCGGAAGTCCGCGCCGTGCAGCTTCTTCGGTCCATTCCGGCGCATATCCGTTCCCGTTGAATACAATCCTCTGATGTTCTGTGGCGTACTGCTTGATCAGATCGTGCACCGCCATGTCAAAGTTATCGGCTTTCTCCAGTATATCGCATGCTTCGCGGAAAGCCTCCG
>CADCPK010000187.1 GCA_902803215.1 uncultured Lachnospiraceae bacterium | reverse complement strand
TGGAACCTTGGTTTCGAATGAAGGGGGTATTTTTTCTGTCCGAATCTGAATTCATCACTTGACAATATGGAAGGGAACTGATGAGCCACGACGAAATCGCAGTCCTTGACGGGAATAAATGTGTGCTTCAGCTTCGGGGCGTGCGGCCTTTCCTTTCCGACAAATATGATCTCACACAGCATCCGAACTATAAATACACTGCCGATTACGATAAGCGTTATACCTTTGATATCGGGAAATATCTGAACCATCGTATAAAACTGAAGGCTGATGATGAGTATGATGTGGTCGATGCGGATATGTAAGTACAAAAGAGAGAACAGCCTTTTTTCAATCGATTCTGATGTTTGTCATATAAGAGCCGACGGGGCCCGGGACAGGATCAGCTGAGCTGCTCTCTCGGTTTAAGAAGATGTCGGCAGCGAGCGACAACTTGTTGAGGAGGGATCAATTTCGGATGGATTTAAGGGATGACCATGATATTATTGAATAAAGAATGCATCACTGTTGTGACATCCTTGTGTGCTGCCTTCTTTCTTCTAAAATGAAAGAAAGAACTGGAAAGGGAGGGATAGCACATGTTGATACTCAGAATCATACTCAAAACCGCACTGCTCCCAGTTATGCTCATACTGATGACCCTTAAGGCCATTGTGTCGATCTGTTTGGAGCTTTCTTCTTTCGTGCTCGGGGCGCTTATGCTATTTGCAACAGGAAGCCTTATTTATATGATCATAACGAAGGACTGGAATCAGGTCCTCATATTGTTCCTTATGGATGTTGCGCTTGTGGCAGTGGGGACCTGTGCGGGGATCATTGAGACGCTGATTGATGCGGCGATTCAGGCTGTTGCATGCATATAAATGAAGTACTGGGTTTACGATACTCCAAAAATGGAGTATCGTCACACTGAAGCCGACGATTTCCACCGCAAGAAGCAGCAGGTTCGCCGTCACGGCGGCCGGTCCCGACTCCACCGGAACGGAATACGCGGCACGCCAGCACAGATAGATCAGTGTAAAGGTCACACTGAGCGGCAGAAGAAGTCGGGAGATCTTTCCTCCGCCAGCAAAGCGGTGTCCCCCTGCAGGGCTGTCCGATTCCGGATACAGATCGTCATAGCTGCGGATCCTGCTGCCGGGCCTGCGACGGATCGTTCTGCCAAGAAAACTGGCAAGGAAAACGAGCAATGCCGAAGGAACAGCAAACATCCACCAGTTGGAGACATTGTTCCACCCGCGTTCTCCGATCGAGACAAGGAGCCCGGATATAAATGCCTTTACCCGGCTCTTCTTCACCAGCGCAGCCGGTGATGGAATGGCAGCAGGATCTGTGCCGCGGATCACTTCGCGCACCCACTTGCCCGCCGGGGTAAGATCCTCATCGGTGACGGTTCCGGACGGACGATACCCCGGGCGGAAAATGGCCGAGGATTCCGTCTTGTCCGACATGCTCCAGACCGCATAACTGAGGCTCTTCTCATTGAGAAATGTGAACCACTCCGCCGCGGAGGCATAGTCCACATCCCCGTCGCCGCTCGATTCGGAAATGCCGCACTCCGTAATGAATACGGGCAACCCGGCGTCAAGAGCGGCTTCCAGTTCGCCGCGAAGACCTTCATGGTGTGAAGCAGTGTAGAAGTGAAGCGTGTAGAGAATATTTTCAAAGGGAAGCGGGCGCAGACGTGCGCTCCCGAGATTCCGGTCATATTCCGGGGTGCCGACGATAATGACGGACTGAGGAATCTTTTCCCGGATCACCGGGATCACGCGCTCACTGTAAGTAAGAACATCCGACCATTCAGTCTCGCCGTTCGGCTCATTGCAGATCTCGAAAAGCAGGTTCGGCACGCCGGCGTATTCGCCCGCGATCGTTTCAAAGAAGGAGACGGCTTCGTCTGCGTGGATATTCGGGTCGCTGTCATTCAGGATATGCCAGTCAATAAGGACATACAGATCCGCGGCGATCGCTGCGTCGATCCCTTTCCGGAGCAGACGGAGGTTTTCCTCCTTCTCAGCTCCGCAGTACGACTCGGAGTACATCGCGAGACGGATCAGGTTCATGTCCCAGTCGATTGAAAGGGTCCCGAACAGATCTCCGTTGATATACTCCGGATACCAGGTCAGCCCATGCGTACTTAATCCCCGCAGCTGCACAGCTCCGCCGGTCTCATCGACAAGCTGTACGTCCTCGACATGGAGGCGGCCGTTCTTCGAAGGCCGCGCGGCACCGGCATCAGTTCCGGAAGCCGCAGCGGGCAGCGCACTGACTGCAGAAAAGAGGATCAGTAAACAAAGTATTAAAGAAGAGATAATTCTTTTGATTCTATTTTGCCGCATTAGCTTTTACCGGAGCCGCTGCGCGCAGCCAACTTCCGGAATCCGCGACGGGGCTCATCAGGACTCTGCCGGTACCGCGGTAGACATTTACGAAGCCTTCCCCGCTGATCGCGGAGCCCACCAGAGATTTTGTCGATTTTTCAACTGTGAACTGAAGGTCGGACGACCAGCAGACCGCCATGTTGCCGTCGATGCGGATCTCGTCATTTTCAAGGTCGACGCAGACCAGTTCCTCTTCGGGCACATTGCTTTCGAGGACCGCGATGCCTTCGCCGGAAAGGGTGAGGTTGAACAGGCCTTCATTTCCCAGGACGGCGGAGGATACGGTCTTTCTTGCCGTAACGGAACGCTTGATCGTGCCGTCGCAGGCGTAGAACATGCCGTCTTCCACGGTCACGCCCCGGCCCCACTGCGCCACATCAAGGAGAATGATGTGCTTGTAGGTCGGCTCGAGGACGAGGATCCCTTCTCCCTTATACTCCGGTTTCCTTGGTGACCGCGCCTTTGATCGCCTTGCCGAGGAGGTCGCCGACGCCTTTGATGCCGCTCGTCGCGACGACATTTCCGGCCATCCACTGCATGGCGCCGGCCTGGATGACCGCGCTGTTGCGGCCGTTCAGGCTGATTACGACCTGGCGTTTGCGCATGCCCATCTGCCCCATGAAATACTGCTCCATGGCGTTGAAGGAGGCGACGCTGAGATCGCGGTCGTATTCAAGAACGCTGAAGGCGCCGAGACTCTTCGTTATATGACGGGTATTGTTTTCAAGATTTCTTACCTGCATAGGCTCCCTCCTTTGCTTCGTGCCTGCCGGGCGGACGTTCCGCATCCGTTT
>CADCPK010000186.1 GCA_902803215.1 uncultured Lachnospiraceae bacterium | reverse complement strand
TCGAAGCCATTGAATTGATGCTGACAAAGCATAAAGACAAGCTCACACCGGATCAGGGCGGGACGGCAGCGACATCCGAATGCGGGATTGCTCTTGTTCAGTTATTGTCATCTCCGGAATAAAAGGCAGAATGTACGGGCTCCTTTGACATGCTGCTCAGATTCATGTACAACTGTTTCCTTTGCAGAACCATCTCTTTCGGGAGCCTGTAACCTTAACAATCTTTCATTTTTTCTACTTCAGCAGAAATAGCCTGTATCAATTGATCCTCACTAAGTCCACCGGTAAAATTACCCTTGTGATAAACGATTTTCCCATTCACAATTGTTGTGTCAATATTCTCCTCCGAAGATGCGTAGACTACAGTCGCTTCAGCGTCATGATTCGGGAAAGACTTCAGATGCCTTGGATCAAACAAGATCATATCTGCCTTCTTACCTGTCTCAAGAGTACCTGTCAAATCCTCCATGCCTATTGCTTTTGCACCGCCACATGTTGCCATTTGGATCACCTGATCAGCTGTGATCACTGAAGCGTCACGATGTAAGCCTTTCTGAATCAGCGCCGCCAGTTTCATCGTTTCCAACATATCCGTACTGTTGTTGCTGGCGGCTCCATCTGTACCGAGTGCAACATTAACGCCTGCACACATACTCTCAGGAATCGGAGGAATACCAGATCCAAGATACAGATTAGGTGCCGGGTTGTGGCTGATGGATACGCCATATTCTGCAAACCGGCGAATGTCATTTTCTGTCAGATTGACACAGTGAACAGCGAGCATTTTGTCAGTTAGAAACCCAATCTCCTCCAGCAGGTCAACTATATCCTTCCCATAGGTTCGGAAGCACATTTCGTTATCTACTTCTGTTTCCTTCAGATGCATGGAATAACGGACATTCTCGCTCAGGCAATATTCCAGCATTGTCTGATATCCTTCCTTTGTCGTTGACCATGTGACATCGGGGCCGGTCCAGATCGAAAACATGTCATCTTCTTTATACCGTTTCTTAAGGGACTCCACCTCTCGCATGGCTTTATCCGCCGGTTCGATGAAGATGGACGGCATTCCATATTCTTCTCCGGCATCCTGAAATGTCCTGATAAACACACTGCGGATTCCGGTAGACCTCATTCCTTCTATACAGGCATAGGCCAGCTCCGGATCCTGATTTGTGTAGAAAAACTCACAGATGCCTGTACAGCCGCTCTTCAGGGCTTCCATACATGCAAGCTTCGCTGCCAGTTCATGCTGATACGGAGTCATAATCTTTCCATAAGGCAAGGCGGACATGTTCAGCCATTCGATCAGTCGATGGTCTGCACCGAGCCCTTTCAGAAACGACTGGAAAATATGAATGTGAGTATCGATGAACCCTGGGAACAGTACCATTCCGTCCGCGTCGATAACCTGATCTGCACAGTAACTTACAGACTGATCTGCAGGTTCTATCAACGCGATTCTGTCGTCCTGAACAGCAACTGTTCCCCGATCAATCACGAGCCTTTCCCGGTTCATGGTATAGATCATGGCATTTCTTATGACCAGATCATATTTTTTTTCATCCATAAGCTCTTACCTCATAATACAAACTGTATGAATACCCTGTAAGCATCGGTTGGAGATGAATTGCACAGGTTTTATTTCTTTCTACTTGAATGCGGAAGTTAGTTCCGCATTCAAGTACTTTAAAACAAAATCGAACCGGCCGCAAGAGGGCAGCTGCATGTATCGAACCAGGCAGACTTGGAAGATCCGGAGATGGTAAAAGATGCTGGAAATAGGAAAAACGCCCAGGATGAGGATCCCTCAGGTCGCTATGTGTTATGTATCTTCAAAAGGTATCGTTCCGACATGCGAATGCAGAAAGCTTCACCTCCTGCTTTGAAATTGGGTAAAATAAAAGAACAAGAACATCAAAATTACGATACAAAATATGTCGGATTCTTGATATAACTGAAGCTGAAAGAAGAAAACTATTGTTCTGTTTTTTGTATCGGAAGGAGTTAAGCATGAAAAGAAGATATCCGCATCTGTCAAGCCCGATCACACTGGGGAGAGTTACATTCCGGAACCGTATGTTTTCATCGCCTATGGGAGGAACCGATATAAGTGAGAACGGTTGTATCGGTCCCGAATCAAGAGCCTTTTATGAACTGAGAGCAAAGGGAGGGGCTGCAGCTGTAACCGTATCCGAACTGATGGTACATCCTGAGACGGATGGTTCACAGGCTTACCATCTGGATCGCGCACTTTGGGGGACGCTTCAGAGCGCGACACTTTGCGCTGATGCGATTCGGCGCCATGGTGCTATCGCAAGTATTGAATTGTCGCATTCCGGACAGTTTGCAGGGACCTATATGACTGACAAGAGCAAGCAGGCAGAGATGGTTCAGTATGGTGTAAGTCCCAGTATTCGTGCGGACGGTATGCGTATCCTGGAACTTAGTAAGGAACAGATCAGTGAGATCGTTCAGGCATATGGAAAGACAGCCGCGCTTGCAAAAACGGCCGGATTTGAGATGCTGATGGTTCATGGCGGACATGGATGGCTGATCAATCAGTTTCTGTCTCCTCTGTTCAACAAAAGAACAGACGAATATGGCGGCAGCCTTGAGAACAGGACAAGATTCGCGATTGAAGTACTCAAGGCAATAAGGGAGGCTGTCGGTCCGGGATTCCCGATTGAGTTCCGCTTAAGCGGTTCCGAATTCGTGCCGGATGGATACGACCTTGAGGAAGGTATCAGGATCGCGAAGGTGCTCGAGCCTTATATCGATCTTCTTCATGTTACTGCAGGCACCTACCAGAAGACATTTGGGATCACGCATCCGTCGATGTTTGAGGATCACGGACGGAATGTCTATCTGGCTGCGGAAATCAAAAAACATGTATCGGTACCTGTGGCAACGATCGGCGGTCTTTCGGATCCCGATATGATGGAAGAAATTATAGCGTCAGGAAAAGCAGATGTGGTCGAGATGGCACGTCAGCTCCTTGCAGACCATGAG
>CADCPK010000185.1 GCA_902803215.1 uncultured Lachnospiraceae bacterium | reverse complement strand
CAGTGTTTCTTCACATAATCCAGATGGCCGATGCAGTCATAGATTCCCTCCGCCGACAGAGCCTCCACTTCCCTGAAGTATGTCTCGGTGAGCGTCAGCCTATTGTTCTCTGTAAAACGAATCCAGCTCAGATCAACATTTCCCAGTTTGTGAACGGAGCCCAAAATATAATCAAAGGGATAAGAAGTCACCATGAGAGCCTCCTGCATATCAAGATGCGGCTGGCCGAGCTCGATTCCCGCGCCTATCTCCAGTTTCCCTGCAAATCGCTCCCTGTTCTTCTCCAGCTCTTTGAAATAGCGCTCGAGATACTCCCTGTTAAAGTACTTTGACCTGACTCCAAGCCTGTAACATTCATAATGTTCTGTGAAAACAACCTTCTCAAGGCCTTTTTCTACTGCGGCCTCACACATCTCCTGCATGGATGCCTTTCCATCCGGCGAGATGGAAGAATGCACGTGATAATCGCTTATCTTCATAACCTAACCCTCTGCAATCACATTTTGGTCAATGATGAGTACCTGGGGACGTTTCTCAATGACTTATTTTTGCGTGCAAAAATTAGTCATTGAGAAACGTCCCCAGGTACTCATTGAGAAACGTCCCCAAACCTCATTATCCTTTGACCGCCCCCGCAGTCAGGCCTCTGATAAACTGCCTCGACATACACAGGAACAGGATGATCAGCGGCATCGACGCCAGCAGAATGCCTGCAAGCATACCGGTATAGTCTGCTCTGAGGTCGCCCTTAAAAGTCATCAGACCGATCGGAATAGTCATCAGTTTTTTGCTCTCCAGGAAAACGTTGGCAAACAGGAATTCATTCCACACATGGTTCAAGCTCACGATACCGCAGGCCGAAAACACCGGTTTACTGATCGGCACGATGATCTTCATGAAAATCTGAAAGCTGTTGTATCCATCAACGATCGCAGCCTCTTCCAGTTCCTTAGGGATCGACAGGAAATATGACCTCATCAGGAACACCGTAAACGGAATTCGGAACGCAATATACGGAAGGATCAGCGCCAAATACGTATTGTAAATGTGGATCGCCTTCAGGATCTTGTACAGCGGAACCAGCGCAACCTGCTCGGACAGTGCCATACCGCCAAGCACGATGAGGAAGATCAGCCCGCCGCCCTTTGTCTGAAAACGAGTAATACCATAAGCGAGAAGCGACGAAAGTACAAGAATACCAATAAGCGAGATCACACTTACGATCAGCGAATTTCCAAAATACTGGTAAAGTCCCGACTGCCATGCCTTAACCCAGTTGCCAAACTGCGGGACTTCAGGCAGTGCCAGTGAATTTTGGAAAAGCTCCTTGTTGGTCTTCAGCGAATTCAGGAACATCCAGGCCAGCGGCAGGATGATGATCGCTGCAAAAAGAATGAACAATGCATAGAGAAGGACTTTAAGTACAGTTTGTTTTTTCATGATTCTCCTCCTCTTACTGCTCGCCGGATCTTGAAACTCTGATCTGGACGATCGATATAGCCATGGTGATCACAAAGATGAACACACCGGTAACTGCTGCCATGCCAAGATCGTCATGCAGGAACGCGTTCTGGTACAGGAACAGACCCAGCACCTGTGAACTGTTGCCCGGACCGCCCGCCGTGGTGGAATAAACCTCCGTAAACAGCTTGAACGCTCCGATGATGGTGATGATAATACAAACCAGAAGCTGCTCTTTCGCCAGCGGGATCAAAATGCTGATCGCACGTCTTACGGGACCTGCACCGTCCACGATCGCCGCCTCGATATAATCTTCACTGACATTTTGGAAGGCCACCACCATAAGAAGTGTGATATATCCGGTGAACTGCCATTGGCTCATCGCAATGATACAATAGATGGCCAGCTTTGAATCGCCGAGCCAGGATTGCGTCATGGAACTGAGTCCAAGTGCTTTGAGAGCGGAATTCAGAAGACCCAGGTTCGGTTCGTACACGAACGTGAACATAAGGCCGACTGCCGTCAGGGAAATCAACGCGGGAATATAATAGATGTTTCTAAAAATAT
>CADCPK010000184.1 GCA_902803215.1 uncultured Lachnospiraceae bacterium | reverse complement strand
TACAACGATGAAGCAGTAAGCGTTTACGGCCCGGGGATCACATACGAATACTCAGTCGCACCGGCAGCCGGCGGCAAGCAAGTCTCAGATAAGGATGGCGACGCCATCACCGCCAGCGCAGGTATCGAGGGAGGCGTCACCCTGACAGACAGCAAAGCAGAGTTCGAGAAGAACAAGGCGATCGACGCAAAGAAAGAAGGAACTTCCATCAGCGATAAGATCACCGCATCCATCGATCTCAGCAAGTTCAAGAAAGCAGGAGTTTACTGCTACGCGATCACAGAGGCAAAGCCTGATGCACTCGAGAACGCCGGCCTGACAAGACCTGCAGACTATGAAACGACCCGCTACATGGATGTCTACATCGGCAACACAGCAAACGGACTGGGAGTTACGGGATACGTCGTATTCGTCGCAGGCGATAAGAACAAAGGCAAGACCACAGGTTTCGTAGAATCCTATGATCCGGAAGGTGACGCACCGGGAACCGGACTGGCAGACAAATACTACACCTATAACTACAGCGTAAACAAAGTCGTTGACGGCACACTGGCCGACAAGACCAACAAGTTCCCGTTCACCCTTGCTACCGCAGGCGCAGTAAACGGACAGAAATTCTCCGTGACCATCGACGGCAATACGACAGCAGCAGAGATCGGAACAGATGTCAGCGCAGCTCTGGCAGACGGAGAGCAGTTCACCGTCAAGGGACTTCCGGCTAACACCACATTCAATGTAACTGAAGCAAACAACACTCCGGATACATATCAGGTAGCAGTAAGCGACAGCGTTGCAGGCGAAGTCGTCAAGCAGATCGCAGTTGAAGCGAACGGCAGCAAGGCGATGTTCGAAGAAGCGACTGCCATCACCAACTACGCTACCGAGAAGGCTAACGCTCCGGAAGCAGCTTACGCAGGAACTACCTTCACCAACACACTGAACGATGTTTCCCCGACCAACGTAGTCACTCGTTACGCACCGTTCCTCTTCATCCTGGCTGCAGCCATCGTACTGCTGGTAGTCATGAGAAGAAGAAAGAGCAGTGATTCGGAAGATGCTGAGTAAAAAGGTATTTTACAGGCTCATCGGATTACTCAGACGATCATAAACTCCACGAAAATACCGCCCGGAATGATCGGGCGGTATTTTTACGGGGACGATGTTCATATTTTCTACATGTTGATGTATTATTATATATGTAGATTTTCATTACATAAAAGAGGGTATGAAACGATGAAAACTATGGAATACAAAAGAGCTTCCCGACTGGCTGTGATCATCCTGGGACTGGTCGCGGCGCTCGGCATCACCAGCCTTTGCATCACAGAGAATGCCTGGGCCGCACAGAAAGAAAATGAAATACATCAGATCGCGATCGCTACAGACCGGCACGGCAATGAATCCGCCATCGCCGAAGCGATGAAGGGAATGCCGAAAGACGTGGAGTACGTCAGCCTCATCGGCGACATGGCCGGATCCGGCAGCGACCGCGTACCGGAATACAACTCATCCGATATACTGAACGAAGTCCTGGGCGTCGGGTTCACGAATCTTGCGTCTGGCGAGCGTCCTTCGGATACGGTCTCGGTCGTGTGGGCAGATCATGACAAGAACGTACAGGATGACGCCGGGATCGTTTTCGGGTACGATGGCGAAGGCTCCGGTGTGATGAAGACCGGATATAACGCGGACGGATCAGTCGCGTATTATATTTATGGCATCGCGTTCAATGATATGGAGCAGGCGGACAAGGCTGAAGCGGCGACGCAGGCGTTCCGGGAGTGGATCGACACGATCGAAGACACTCAGGTCCCGGTGCTCGTGTTCTGCCACATGCCGATCCACTACGCCCGCGGAGACAATGAGGGCGCGGTCCTTTGGAGCAAGGCGCTCAACTACGCGGCCACCGGCTCTGACGTACAAAGGCTGGGCATGTCCGTCATAAGAAACGTACTTTTCACCTATGGGCATAACCATACCATCGAGACCAAAGCCAGCGATAACAAATCCGGCGAGTTCTATATCCCGTGCGGATCCTTTATGGAAGTCGGCGCGGAGGAGGGCTACTGGAGCCCGATCTACTACACATATATGACGGCAGGCTATCTTGATTCGAACACGGCGGCCGGTCTGATCCGCATTGAGCGGGACCGCATTTATCTGGATAAGTATCAGAATGGGAAAGTGACAGGCGGCCTCTATGACGTCGGAAGCAGGAAAAGCGGCGTATTCGCCAGCTCCTTCATGACGACGGGGACGAATGAGATCATCCGCGTCTGCGCACGGCAGGCCAACCCGATGACAGTGAAGAAAACAGTAAGAACGCTGAATTACAAAGTCGTCAAGAAAAGGGCCCGCACAGTGAAACCGCTGAGCGTGACGGGGCAGAAGGGCCCCCTGACCTATGAGAAAGTGTCCGGAAACAAGAGGCTGACAGTCAATTATAAGACCGGTAAGGTCACCGTCAAAAGAGGAACGAAAAAGGGCACATATAGTGTGAAGATCAGGATCACCGCGGCCGGGGATGCGGACTATCAGCCGAAGACCGCTGTGACTCAGGTAAAGATAAGAATCAAATGAGTCAAAAAAATCAGTGCATTAGAGCATTTTTGACCAGTTTATTGACAGGCCGTTCCGTATAATAGGAACTGTAAACAGGAGGATGACTAAATGGCTGAGCAGACGAAATCGAACAAGAAGAAAAAGAGAAGAAAAGGCATGAACGACGTTCAGTGGTTCGCCCTGCAGGTATTGATCTTTGTGATCATCCTGTATGTCCTGTTCGCTCAGATCATCGGCGTCACAACGATGCCCAGCGCAGACATGTACCCGCGGATCGACTCCGGAGATCTCCTGGTTTACTACAGACTTGACCGTGATCCGAAATCCCAGGATATCGTCGTTTATGAGAAGAACGATACGAAGTATGTCGGCAGAGTCATCGCCGTGCAGGGGGATACGGTCGAGATCACAAAGGACAATACTGTTATAGTCAACGGATACAACATGATCGAATCCAATATTTTCTACGAGACGTATCCGTTGGAGGGTTTTACGAAGTACCCCGTGACCCTGGGCGCCGGCCAGTGTTTCATTCTGGCGGATCAGCGGCAGGGATCGGAGGATAGCAGGTATTTCGGCCCGGTCAGCTACAGTGAACTGGACGGAACGGTCATCACTGTGATGCGCCGGAGCAACCTTTAGGAGAGAGGAGGGACCATGCATCGGATCGCAG
>CADCPK010000183.1 GCA_902803215.1 uncultured Lachnospiraceae bacterium | reverse complement strand
GAGCTATACGGAATACCTTGATCTGCTGTCGGATCATCTGAAGAGAAGATTCGGATATGGACAGAAAGACATAATAAGGGTGTTGGAAGCATATGGGGATCTGATCCCTGTGTATCATGTCACGAATTTCCAGGTCAGCGAGACAGCGAGGATCATTCATGAAATGCGATTGAAGAAAGATATCGAAGGTATCAGATCGCATGAATGAGAATGTGTATATTTCCTGGAACGGTTTAAAGTCAGGAAAGAAAACCACGAAAGAACTTGAAGACTACAGCAGACGGATAGAGGAAGTCTTCAGAAAACACGGATCCATGCCAAAAACGGTCTACGGCAAGGGGCATAAGGCTTTCTTCCTGAATGAAAACCGGGAAGAAGATATGGCCAGGAACTTCAATCAGTAGATTTTGCTGGCACAATTTTTGCAAAAGAAGAACTGTACAGTTAGGATGAGGAAAAATATGGAAAACATAAAAGAATCATTTTCAGACTTTATAAAAAATCAACCGGAAATCAATTCATTACTCTCTATACCGAAAGCCGGATGGGTAAATCTAAAGTTTACAAAGAAGGAGCATGAACTTAGCTGGCTGACCTGCGTTCCCCTGCATTGGCTTGAAGCGGCCATATACGGGATGAAGACAGGTGAACCATTTACGGTATGGGGCGATCAGGAATCAGCCGGAATAGTATATTGTACGGTCACACACGATGGCTGCTACGTATTTGAAGAATACAACTATAGGGATGTCGAATATGTCTGGCTCTTCCCGGGAGAATTCTGCAGGCTGCTATACAAAGACATATCCGAAAACATCGATGCCTGGGTCAAAGAATGGGATATCGGTGATACACCGGAAGAAAGCAGAAGGATGATTCAGGAAAAACTTGATGAACTGGAAGGCGTATTCAAAGAGAACCGCGAAAAAGCAAGAAGGGATCTAAACCAGAGGATCAGAGATGCAATGAACGGTGATGGCTGGGGCCTGACCGTTACGGATGAAAGTCTCATCGATGAAGATCTTATCGACGAATGGCATGCGTTTTGCGAAAGAAGAGAAGAAATGTTTGAAGAAAAAAGAAAGGGGAATAATCAGGAGGATACACAGCCTGATAGCATTGCCTATCTCGGGATGGATCCGGAGGACGTTTAGTAAAATATGAGCGCAATGACGATATGATAAAGGCACTTAATTAAGATGACTTAATGTTATTGGACAATGTGAATAATAAAGGAGAAAGAAAATGGCATTATTTGACAAATTGGATGAGTTCAAAGAGAACGCACAAAGGGAAAGCTCTTATTCTATTGCTTCCGGTCAGGATTATCATTATGTTGTCCTGCAGGTAACGCTTAAAGAGAAACTGATTGGTACAGGATCCGGCAACCTGACAGAACTGGAAAATGTCATCAACAGGCAGGCACAGAAGGGTTACAGGCTTCATACCATCACAACGGCCAACGGTGGAAGCAAGGGTTTAGCGGGTGGTGATCGCATTCAGGCCACAATGGTGTTTGAGAAGATATTGTAATAAATACATTTTTCTAAATTGGCTTCAAAAAGCGTAGAAACGCACTGACCTGCTTATATAGGCAGGTTTTTGGCACATCTTTTGATGTTATTCTCATAATGTAGAAAGGTGTAAGGAGGATTCATCCTATGATCTTATTTTCTTTGGCATTTGCTTATGTGATGATCAAGATCTTGATTGATCTGACAAAAGAACAGGACAAACGATACAAGATAAAAAGAGAGCAGGACAGACAGCGCAGAGAGTTACGTGAAGCACTTCGTCAGAATGCGAGGATGAGATGAATAATCAGATACAGAGATCTGAATGTCTTTATAATGGAGAAATCATCGGCATTGAATCGATCTTTACTGTTATAAACGGAAAACAGATCAACATTCCCGACAAAGTGGAAGCTCTTCGTGAAAAGGGAAGAAGGGGTCTTTTGCTATGCCCCTGCGGATGTGGAACAAAGCTAATCCTTGTTGCCGGTGATCAGGGCTTGAGGCAGCAGCACTTCAGAGCCAGAAATGGCGAAAGCTGGAGTGAATGTACCTTAAAGCAGGAAGGGATGAACTCGATCGACTCCAAGATCATCATCAAATGCTGGCTGGCCGATAAGATCGACCAGAATGTAGAAACCAGGGTCCTGTTGAGCAAGATCACAAATACGGATAAAAAATATGAGGTTTCACATTACATTCCTTCTGCCGGATTTGCCGTAAACTATACCAATCTGAGAGTCAATCTTGAAGACGGGAAGCTTGAAGCTTTGGACGAAGTTTTTGGAAACAGAATTCTTTATATCGTTGATACAGATAACCTTGAAACATTCGGTCAGTATCCGGAATATATGAACAAGATCCAGAAGAGACAGAATTATTGTCTGTTCCTTAAGATCGAGGGAAGGGATTATGACAAAGCCATATTGAATGCTTCTTTCTACATGCCTGATTTGGATGGGATCTATCAAAGGATAGAACTGTGTGAAGGACTATTGAAGAATTACAGTTTTTCTGACAATATTGAACAGTTCTTTAACGGTCAAAAACTGTCTGATATCTATAAAGAAAAAAGAGAAGAATTCCTGAAAAAACAGGAGGATGAAAAAAACAGAAGAGACGAAGAGGCAAAGCAATTTCGGGAAAGACAGGAAAAACTGGAGGCCGAGCAGAAGAGGCGGGAAGTCGAAAGAAAAGCAGCCGAAAAGGAACGGCAGGATCTGATATCGAAATATGAACTTCAAGAGGAAAAGTTAAAAAAACAATATAAAGATTTTTTGACAAGGAGCCTGGCCACTGATAACACAATACAAAAT
>CADCPK010000182.1 GCA_902803215.1 uncultured Lachnospiraceae bacterium | reverse complement strand
TTACTAAAGTCTTACGCTTGTCTTTATCTACAGTATTGCCATAAAGACTGAGTAATTTACGATACCGTTTTGTACGCAAAAGCTGATCGTAATTCTTTCTTATAAGACCTACAAGCTCATTGCCCGCTTTGCGTACCTTGTCTGAAAGGGTAACAACTTTTAAGACGTCAGAATACGGCATATCAGTTTCAGCTACCAGAATATGCCTGTCGGAAAGTTTATGAAATTGCTTCAAGGTTTTCCTATATTCTTCATCAGTCATGGTTTTTCTGTTCCTCAATATACTTCTTTACCGTAGTTTCACTTATATGTCCGACTGTTGATATAAAATATCCTCTTGACCATAATACTCCGCAGCGGGCGTAAAACTGTTTCAACTGTGGATATGCCCTAAACATCTCAATAGCACTGATGCTTTTAAGAGTTCTTACAATATCGCATGGGGCAACCGTTTGAGGACAATCTACAAATATATGTATATGGTCGGGCATTACTTCCAATGCTTTAATCTCGTACCCATATTGTTTGCAAATATTGATAAGGATGCCTTTTAATGTGTCATCAGCACCATTTTGTAATACGGAAAATCTGAATTTAGGACACCAAATAATATGGTATTGTGTCAGGTACT
Source organism: uncultured Lachnospiraceae bacterium (assembly GCA_902803215.1). Classification (GTDB taxonomy): domain Bacteria; phylum Bacillota; class Clostridia; order Lachnospirales; family Lachnospiraceae; genus Blautia_A. The sequence continues at coordinate 7,757 of CADCPK010000182.1, read as the reverse complement.
TACAATGCGAAGCGCTATGATATTGTTCCTCGCTCATCTGTATTTTCTCCTAACTGATATTTTTCCTGAATCCCTCTACGCATCAAATCAAGAAAGGTGATAGTAGTACCTTCTTCAACAGAATAAATGCGAGCAAGATTCTCTAACTGTTCTTTCCACTCAGAGGGGATGGAAATGTTAATCTGTACGTTATTACTCTTAGGTCGTGCCATTACTCATTACTCCTTATCATTTAAGCATTCTTCAGTTAAAGTCAAATTATTTATCTTTAACATTTTGATAGCAATCATGAGTGCAATATAGCATTCGTCTACGTCTTTCTCGTCGAACAGTCCGCCGCAAATAGCGAGAAGACCGCTATTATGGGCTTTGACCAATATATCGCCAACTTGTTGTGAGTTGTAATGTTTTAACTGCTCGAAAGCAGCATCGTATCTATTTTGTACTCTATCTATATCTTCTTGTGTATATGTTATTTCCATAGACAACTCCTTTTATTTTAATTTACATAGATTATATATCCATTCTATGTTTATGTCAAGTGAAAGAAAAGCGGCTTTCATCCCACACGCAAGCGTGTGGGTTTTTCACCGCAATTTATAACCAAAAAAATTTTTTCAAAAAAAGTTCCCCGCATAGTAACCGCCGTAATGCAATTATATAGGCAATTAAGCGTTTACAAACCCCACCTCCACACGGTATAATATGTCATATTCGACCCCCACTACACCCGCATATCTACCATACAACCGTATCTCGCATCCCGGCCAAAACAAAAGTAAATAGAGGAAAAAGTATATGTCAGAAGCCTACAAAGTGCAACACCAAAAAAGAGGAAAAAAGACAAAAAACGCATACATAAAACTCCTGCCGCCAGGACTCAAATCCTATTTCAAGTATCTCGATCAGGATGCGTCCTACTCGATCGATACGCAGCGAGTATATGCGATGGCGTTGAAGGATTATCTTGTCTACCTCGCCGCACAGGACGCAAAATACGAAGGCATGTCCTTACGCGATCTGCCAATCCAGATATTTCTGGACAAGACAGAGGCGGACATCCGGAATTACATCAGCCATATGGAGGCTGCCGGCGCATCCCCGTCAGCTATTTCGACACACCTGCAGGGAGTCCGCGCCTACTACAAGTATCTTGAGCGCACGCACGGATCTGGTTCGAACCCTGTTTCCACCTCCCTCCGTCCGAAAGTACACCGAAGAGAATCCTACGCCCTCTCACCTGCGCAGGTACACCGTCTTTTGAAGGGTATACTGGACAATAACTTTTACCTGACAGAGGTCGAAGGGCTGGGCATGCGTGTCATCACGATCACGCCTGAGGTCCGTATGAGAAGAGAGCGGCTGGTAAGCCGGAATTACGCGATCATCGCGACGATCCTGGGTACAGGGATGAAGGAGTCTGAGATTATTGGGCTCGACATGGAAGACGTGCACCTGGAAGATATGTATTTCGACGTATACCGGGAAAAGAAAGAACGCATTTATTTCACCGAGGATGTCCGGGATGCGCTCGCGGATTATACCAGCGGAGGTGCAGTTCCTTCCGACCTTTTTGAAGGACATGAGAATGTGGAGGAACTGGAAGCGTTTGCAAAGACGAATATGTGCAGCGTCAACATCCGTGCGATGGCAAAGACACGATTTCAGACAGAAGACGAACACCTTCTTGACGATATCGAACGTCGCGCAAGATGCTATCGTTTTGCCGGACGACCGGGATTGATCCGGAGCAGCCACGTTACTGCCCTCTTCGTCTCTATGCGAGGGTCACGCATGCAGCGCAGGACTATGGATGAGATGATCAAGGAAATGGCAGCGACATACTTAAGCGGAAGCATCGACGCCTCCAGATTTTCTTCACAGACGCTTCGTAACACCTACTGGAGCGATGTCATGCGCTCTTCTGGAAACGCGGCATTCGCATCCGCTCAAATGGGCCGCAAGACATTCGCAGTCGATGACCTGATCCGTGCGGGGGCCAACCCCAATCGGTAGGTTGCAACAAAATGGAGAGGGCGCATATAGCGTCCTCTCCCTCAAATAGACACTCTATATGACGGAAAACGGAATGATCGAAACACCGCAAACTCAGAGGTGATAGTTGTGCATATAGGTACAATGGAGAACCCGGTATTCCGTTTTCTCCGATTCCTTCACATTCGTGTTAGTACAAGTATAGCATACCTAGCTCTAATTGTCCACCTACAGCACTTCCATCCGTAGTTGCATTTCACGAAAGCACCACCCTACTGCTCTCTATCCGTCCGGTGAACTACTCTCTACCTATGCCTGACGGCTTAGAGGTGGGAGCTTCCTGCTTCGGCGATCCCTGTTATTATCACGCCGTGAACGGCAGGTTTCCCATGGTCTCCACAGGCGTTTGATACCAAAAGGCGTCCGGTTCGAGCGGTTACCGCCCTACCAAGAGAATTATGAGAACGGGTCATCCGGCCAGATACTGACGGATCCCTTCGTTCCTGATATTGACCGCCGCGTTGATATCACGGTCATGAGGTGTACCGCATACAGGACAAGTCCACTTACGTACCGCAAGATCTTTTACCGAAGGGTTCTGGTGCCCGCATTTTCTTCAGGAAATATCTCCCCATATTCTCCAAGCGACAGAGCATATTTCTGCTTCACACATTCCGATGCAGGCCAGCAGGAACCGACATCGCAAACGTCATTTTCTTCGTTCATTATCCATACCCATGCACCAGATGCTCTCTGGTTACATCCCGCATAAGTTCGGTGAAATGTTTCAGGATTGCATCGGATGCCGAGTTCTGTTTCTATCTTTTTGGCAAGTCTCATTGCCAGTTTGCTTGTTTTCGCCATATCACGCAAACATCTTCTGGAGATGACCTTTCTTCAGTTCTCTGTATCCTGCCAGTTCTTCTTTCGTTGCGGATATCGCATCGTCCATTGACGAGAGAAAATACCGCTCATACCACCGCGCTTTCGTCCGCGATGGCATCATACCCGGTCCACACCAAGTCATGCTGCTCTGTCTCTGTCAAGGGATAGAACCACACCCGGATCGTGTTGGAAACATTGTCAACAGAGAACGCCTCGATCATCAGGTTGAGCTCCTTGAATTCCTGCATCGCCTCCTTGATCGCGGCCATATTCTTCTTCTTGTTCGCGGTCTTGAAGTTCACCATAGCGAGGAAATTATTATAGTTGAATGTTGTCGCGCATTCCTGAGTGGGGTCCTGCTTCATTCGGTAGAATGCCCGGATCCGTTCCCTCTGCATCGCGAGGACGATGACTTTGCTGGTCTTCAGCTGGAGCTTATTGTATTCTTCTGTTGCGATCCTGCGGACTTTATTGTTCATGACCTCCTGCGCCAGAAGGGGACCGAGCGTCACATCCATGTAGACCTTCCCGCTGGCTTCACGTCGGACAGCACTGCCGAGGTAGTTGATCGCCTTGGTCTGCTTTCCGCTCTCATCGATCCGGCGGTATGTGAACTCCGTCAGTTTGTAGCAGCGGTTCTCAGCGTCATCATACTGCCTTTTTCCGGGACGCGTCCCATCCATCATATGCTGCGCCAGTTCTCCAAGCTCGATAGAGATCACGGAGTTGTCGAAGCTCCCTGAAACAGCGCTCCTGATAATGTAAAACAGGATATTCCGATCTTTCATATCAAGAGCCAGGCAGAAGTTCTTATCTCCGAACGCTTTCTGGCCGATCGTAAGCGCCATCTTTCGAGTTCCGTCGGACGCGAGAGGGATCAGATCCACAACATCCGTTTCCGATTTCGGCACCGGATATTTCTTGGACTCGTTGGAGAAGTATCCGCCATCGACCAGTCCGTCCGTATACGAGATAAAGATGTCTTCCAGATTCATCTTAAATTTATCATGAACGATCTGGAACTCGTTATTGAGCAGATCATGCTGCAATGCGGTGATCATCTTCTTGTCGGTCATCGCACGGACTGCGGGGAATTCCGTCAGCTTGCTCGTCTCCGATTCAGCCCAGTCGGAAGCCATTTTTGTCCTCTGACGGATCACGGACTCGAAAGACGCTGTGCCGTAGACCAGCATCCACTGGTCCGGAGAAAGGTCGGTCGTCATACGGTATACGTCATTAAAGGGGTAATGCCCTTCCCCGGGACGGCACTGTTCCAGGTTTGTCATGAGGGATGTATACCAGCTCCGTTTGGTGCGGGTGATCTTTTTCCGGTTCGATCTCCAGATCGCGCGAAGTTCTTCCTCCCGCATCTTCCCGTTGACGTTCATGTCCCAAATACGGATCGCAAGATCCTCGAACGGTTCCTCGAATCCTTTTTTCCGCATTTCCTGCCGTGAAAGATAGAACTCACGAAGATCCGGATCCAGTTCTTTTACAAGATCATCCATGAACTTTTTCGGGTACTGGTCGTAATTATGTGATACAGCAGCTTGTTTCTTTTTTGCCATATGCTTTGTCCTCGTCGCGCAAAGCGTTGCGCTTTCTCTTCTGCCTATTTTACACAATATTTCATGTCTTGTCGACCGCCCCAATCAGATCACCTGAACAGGTTTGTCTTCAAAAAATGTCCCATTTTCTTCGGCGTTTTTGAAAAATGTCCCATTTTCTTCGGCAAAATAAAAAAATGTCCCATTTTCTTCGGCGATTTTGGGGGTAAACTTTTTTCTATTTAATTTATGTCCCATTTTCTTCGGCGAAAATCGCGTTTTTGGGCGGTTATCCGCGTTCTGCCGAAAAAAATGGGACATTTTTACAAATTCGTAATATTTTGTTGCAGGCACATGATATGCCACGTTTACCTACAACGCCCCACAAAATCATGTGGCTCGATCTTTCTCTCCGACGGTATGCGTCAGGATCAGCTGCACATGCTGTCGATTCGTGCCGTATACAGCCGCATCTCTTCTTGATATGGACGCCATGTTCTCAGACAGTCGTGTGTCGCAATACGCACATGTGACATTTATAATGCATTATATGTGCTCATCCCAAACATTTGTTTGTGTAAATGTGATAATTTAAATGCATTCTGAAAAACTTTTTTATGTCCCAAAATCTTCGGCATTTTGAAAAAATGTCCCATTTTCTTCGGCAAAATCAAAAAATGTCCCATTTTCTTCGGCAAAACAGCGATTTGCCGAATTTTAGCCGATTTGCCAAGATTTGCCTTTTTGATTAAAATGGTCTTCGTAAAAGTTTACCACTGAATACTTGGAGATAAACATGCTGACAGAGACCGCATCCATCGGCCAGGCAAATTTAAGGAACGTCCTCACATACGCTCCGAACCATACGCGCCTGACAACGACCCGTGTCCTTGATGAAAGGATGACGGGGTGCTTTGCGTGTCCCAAAAAAGGATCTGATCCGTCCGCGTGTGACCATTGCACCGACCGGGTCTATCTTACCACGGTACAAAAAGTGTATATCAACGAACGGGCGAAATACGGAGCTCCATCATCTCCAATGAAACGGACGGCCTGTCTCCTCTTCTTGTACCTTCACTTCCAGAACCCGGATCATAACGGGCTCATCACATACTTTGACGCGGAAGACGCCGCGTCTTATCTTGGTGTGACTGCACGTACCATAAAAGCGAATCTCCTTACCCTGCAGCGCAACGGATATGTCAGTTTCCGCGGTACGGATATCCCGTATCACTTCGATGTGTTCTTAACCGGATACCAGGACTATTTCCTTCCGGCCAAGAAAGGCGGACGCGGATATGTGATCTTCTCAAAGGAACTCTTCCATCACGCCCTCTCCTGCAGGACGATCATGGAATTGCGCGTATTCCTCCGCAGCTATCTCGACGCATCGGACATGATGCGGAAAAACGGGACCATCGTAACACGCTCGTTCCGCGACATCAAGAGGCAGCTTCCCGCCTACTGCCCGGTCGGGAAGATCAAAGCGATCATGAATGGCGATGTATTTTCTTCTGTCTTCGAAGTACTGTCCGAGAAGCGTAAAACAACGATGCGCTTAAGACCGGAATACGGACAGACAAAACTTCGCGATACACTCGTGTCGGAATGCCGGTCATCTGTGGAAGCATTGATCAACGATCTGAACAACGCCCGCACGGAAAAAGACGCAAACGCAGCCCCGCTGCACGTCTCCGTCCAGGATCTCGAAGATACCGCAAAGATCGCCCTGAAATATCCGGTAAAGGCAGTCACATTAGCGATCCGGGAAATCTTCCGAGACTACGTAGAAACACGAGATCACAGATGGGAGATCGAATCCTTCGGCGCTCTCGTCCGATCCTACACCTCCCAGCTCGTCAGATTTGAGGCCGCGGCCTGATCTGAGGCCTTATTTGTGTGCCATAAAATAGGTATTTCATTGTTTTTCTACTGAAAAAGGCTCTTTTGGGGCCTTTTTTTGATGTGTTTTCCTCCCTGGCAGAATCAAATCACGGCGCAAAAGTTATCCACGGCCTGCAAAAAATCACAAGATCAATGCGTGAATTGAAGAATTCGAACGTGTTTTACAGGTCTGGAACGTGGATCGTGATTTCCGTGCGGGGATTCGGATTTGGCTGCAGATTCGTGTTTTTGCGAAGGGGTAGAAAATCGCTTAGATATGGGCTTTTTCCGTGCGGGGACTTGCCAATATTGATGATATTGATAATTTTATAATAATAAATAAGATGGATATGGATGCCGTCTCTCTTCCATCGTTCGATTTTGCATATCCGTACCGAAATCGGACAAATATATAACACGTACAAGTATACGCGAAATTTTAGCGATGTGGCAATAAGATCTTTTTACTATGAAAGAAAGGTAGGAATCGGTATGGATCAAGGTATGCTGAGCGAGCTCCTTGGAGAAAATGCCAGAAGGAGCGTCGTCGAGTATGTGAAAAGAGCAGAGGAGGAGCGACGGGACGCGCAGGCACGCGAAGAGGCTGCCGGACGCAGTGAAGACGCAGCACTTGATTCCAAGGCGCAGACAGGACAGGAAACGTCCAACACCCCCGGAGATGACTACTGGGATGTCGGAAAACAGCTGCAGGAAAAGAAATCTCTGACACAAGACACCGTAAGTCCTGATCAGGGAGCGTCGTCTCTCGCAAACGCGAAAGATGCCGCAGAAATGGCGAAGTCTGCCGGAGAACAGCTCGGGAAATCCGGTCCCGGTTCAGGATCGAAAGACGCACTTGCCGAAATGGCGCAGCACGTCGTCCAGTTCGTCAAAAACATGCTGGGGATGGACTCCAAATCACGTGATGACATGCTCAATCAGCTCTCCGATAAAGACGGGAGGACGTCGATGCTCGAGAATCTGAAGACGTTGGGCGACCAGGGGTTCATCCCGGGAGAAGACAAGGATCTCATGAAGAACATCCGAGATATCGTTATGGGTGAAGGAGACCTGAAAGAGAAGGGAGAGAAGATTTTCGAGCTCACTCAGGACCGGTCAAGAGAAGTCGTCCCGGACGGAAAAGAAGCGTACGGGAAACTCCAAGAGGAGATGGCGGTAAGGAAAGACGATCTGCCGAAGCTGATCTCGCCGGATAAACTGGAGGAACATTTAAAAGAAAACGTCTTTACGGTACAGGCGGATCGCGCCATCAGCGGGTTTGCGTTCTATAACGACAGCCGTCATAAGAACCCTGAAAAAGCAAATGCCTACAAGGAAGAAATGGTAGAAGCGATACGCAACGGACGTGAAGCCGGCGTCAGCACAAAAGACATGCGCGAGAATATCGAAAAATCGATCAAGGAACAGCCGGGACTGACAGCGGTC
>CADCPK010000181.1 GCA_902803215.1 uncultured Lachnospiraceae bacterium | reverse complement strand
GTGTAGATCTTGTCGTCCCAGACCACCAGTACATCGTCCGTGTACCAGGCGTCCAGCCACTCATCCCTGTCGCGGCAGATCGCCACGTCCTTCGCCGGGATCCATCCGCTGATCCCCGCAGAAAGCGCCAGATAGTAATTGCCGTCCGCCGAACGGGTCTTGAGGATCAGCGGCTCGTTGACCCGGATCATCGTATGATAGAGATAATCGAAGTCCGGATCTGTCGTATCGTCCCAAAGCGGATAGTCCATCGGGAACCCTTGCATACATGTCCGTGTAGTGCAGATCGCGTACTTCACCGGCATCTCAGTGGTCGCGTCCGGATCGATGCCGTTGGCGATAGCCGCGTTGTAGATATGGCCCATGGCGTCGACGGAGCTCCACTTTTTGTTCTCCTCGTCCCACCACCAGCCGATGTCCCGTCTGGCATAGTACTGCCCGTCCCCCCGCAGCGACGACTCCGACGCCGCGTTCTGCGCGAGCCCGTCGAACGTCGTCTCAGACCAGTTGTACAGATCACGCGTCTCCAGCGCTTTCTCATACAAAACCTGGTTGATCGCTTTGATGTACTCGGGCGAGGCCAGGACCGCGTCCGGTTCCACGGCCTTATCGATCCAGTAATCCGCCTTGCTCATATCCGCCGTCACATCCGGCATATACCGGACAGCTCCGAACGCCCCGCATGGAAGCGCCGTCAGCGCCAGGATCAGGCAGATCGCGATCATCAACCGTTTGTTTATCTTCTTCATGTCGTACTCCTATTTACCCCTCAGCGGTTTGTGTTCTGTCATCGATCGATTATCACTTCACCTTAACGCTCTGCAGTATCTCCTCAAACACCTTCATCTGCTCGTCTGTGACCTGCTCATCAGCGTTGGTGAGCCTGAATTCAAACACATACTCATCCTTCGGCAGATACGCGACCGCCGCCATATCCGGCATATCATCCGATTCGATCGTGCCCACATAGCACGTCTTCCCGTCGACTGAGATCTCCTTCGCATTGTCCAGCTGATCCACGCATTCGTCCAGATCCACCCTCCGCGTCACATCGTTCATGCAGTCATATCCATTGTAAGAAAGAATCCCCGCGGAGAAGTAGCCCTTCTTCTCGCTGGCGTAGGCTTTCTGCACGATCGGTGCTCCCGCCTCACCATTATACGGATACTCCATTTCCGGGGTGAACCCTTTTGGCAGCTCATAAGAAATCAGATAGTCCAGATACTCCGGGACCGGCTGATTTCCCTCCTCATCCTCTATACGATGAAAAACCATCCACACGCCATTATGCCCCAGCTTGAGCGTATCATCCGCGAGCTCATAGTCCAGCGTATCCTTCTCAGAATCCAGCTCCCAGCAATACGGCACGTCAAAATCATCCTCATCGAAAACGCATTCGATCAGTGTCCCCGTGTCGTTTCCCATCTGACCGGAGATCCCGGGATTCCCGGCCGCCGCGTCATAGATACTGAAACTCCCATCGTCTTCAATTCTCATCTCGTAAAAGCTGGTGTCCGTCTCTCCGTCCGTCGCCAGTTTCTCACACTTCCACTGACCGACAAACCCATCCGGCACCCCCGCCTCAAACGACCCGCAGGCAGTGATAGCGAACATCAGAATCAGCGCCGCCGAGGCTATTAAACTTAGACATACTTTCTTGTTCAAAACAATCACCTTATAACATGGCAGGAAACATTCGCCCGCCTTATAATCCACTTATCTTTTTTGTTTATAATACCATACTCCAAAGAACATAAACAAATACTATGCCTTTATCACTGAAGAACATTCTCGTTGAAAAGCATCGTGATTCGAGATGATATAATTTTTGAAAATTAGTTTGTGTGAACAAGACTTAAAGGAGGGCCAGGGAGTTATGAAAAAATTTTTTCCTGTAATTGTAATTATTATACTAGGCTTAATGATGGTGACAGCCTGTTCGAATAACAGTGCTTCAAATGAGTCAAATGATATGAGTAGTACTGATGAAGCGGTTTCTGACGATGCCGCAGTGGGAGAAGATCAGACTGGTGAATCCGAAGCAAGAGAATTCGATGCAGAGAAAATCAAGGAGCAGATTGAATTGACAGAACTCGGAGCATATACCGAGAAGTATATCAATGCAACACGTCGTGGGTACGCAACATTAGCAAAAAATACTTCGGATCATGATATTGTTTTGTATTGTACGTTTACATTTTATGGAGATGATGGTGAGCCGGTTGCAACAGCAGAATCATCTGATCGCTATGTCAATGCTGGTGACACAGCACTACTCTTTGCGGATGATGAGATGGAACCATTTGAGAAGGCAGAGGTGGATTTAGTTGTTGAAGAACCGAGATACACAGTGTTGTCCAATCAAATGGACATAAAAGAAACTTTAAGATCGGACAAAGTGATTGTTCAGTTGACAAATAAATCCAGGGAAACTGCAGATCCAGCAGGTGTACCGGTGGCTTTCTACAATGGAGACGAACTAGTTGACTGTCGATATATATACTGTACGACACACGATAGTCCTTTAAAGGCGGGAGAAACTGTCACAGAAGATGGAGATTGGGTCAGCGGCTCTGTAGATAACGTGAAAGTCTATCCAAACGCCTCGTCCAATGGAATGAAAGCGCTTCCGGATTCACTTGAAGGTGATCTTTGCAAAGAAGACTTCATTGTTGGTGGTGATGCCGCATCATATTGGAACAGAACCGAGAGTAAAGGTGGAACGACATACATCATAAACACTAATGACCTGACGGAATTAATACAATCCACCAAAGACTTTTATTATGTGTATTATACCCCAGAAGTAGATGCCAGTGAAGAAGGCGTAATCTGTACAGCCAGAGGCATCCATTTAGGGGACAGTAAAGATTCGGTGTTTAAGGCCTACGGCAAGGAAAAAGTAGTAAAATTCAATCCTGAAACAGATCCTTTTTATAATGAGTGCGATCCAGACAATCAAAATGCAATTAAAGAAATAGCCTCAGAATATGTGGAGTACCATATGAAAAATGAACCTTATGGAATTGTTTTCTACTTTGATAAAAATGACAAAGTTTCTTTAGTGTTCTTCACTTATAAGTAGAGCTTCTATACGCCAGAAGATAGCGTCACACAGCGTAACATAGCTTGTGGCCAGGGGGTGTCGAATTACGCGATGCCTCCTTTTTATGTAAGGAAGACTTGAAATGAAAAAGGGAGCATCTCATCAGATTTTGCTCTAGTGAGATGCTCCCCTGTTACTCCTGCTTTTAAGGTGTATGGCCTATTTCAATCATATAGATTTGATCAATAGATATTCATATAGACCCCAATATCATCTTTAGTCGTAGCACTGAAATCAATATCAAATCCATTTAGCTCCATAGAATTGGTGTAATAGCCGAGGCTCTCTAATCCTGTTGCATCGTTGATCTTGTTTGTGTAATCACTGCTTCCCTGGTCATAATTTACATCTCCGACAACTTGAATAACAGCACCGTTTACAATCACATTAATTGTGTCGTCATAATTGAGTATAGTCAACAGACTATTTGCGACAGCCATCGATTTCGGAATATCATCATATGATTTGACAGACTTTTCTCTATCTGTATCCTTATAGAATGAAACCGTAATACCTGTTGAAGCGTCATCCTCCAAAATGCCGTAGCACAACGCTCCCCCTTTCGTCGAACTCTCTTCATAGGTAAGGGTGCCGATCTCAGCTCCCTCAACAACGCTGTCCTTATTCGCTGTAGATATGATTTCTCTCATAATAGCATCACAGGAGACGAGGAACTTACCTTTTTTCGCTGTAACCTCAGACACATTCGTTTTATAATTGGTAAAATCGATCATATTGACCAGCTCGTTCATACCATTAGTGTCGTGGGAGTTCTCTTGTGTGTAGAAAGCAACAGAGAAGATTGATCCATCTGCCTCAAAGAAGTAAGTGTCAATATATCCAAACTCATTGTCTGCATCCGTTGATGTTGCAGAAGTCACTTTCCCTGTAGCACCTTCAACAGTCACTTCGCCTTCCAGTTCTTCTCCGTAACCGCTCGTTGCCCCATTGTAATCATCAAGAGAATTACCATAGTATCTTGATTCACCACAATAGTTCACATAGCAAGAAATATCCTCTAGTTCACCATCACCCTTCTTATCAAACTTTTGCGTTTCATAGAATGCATTGTCGTTTTCATAAGTCTCATCCTGTTTCCAGGAGGTCGGGATCTGGTAGTTAAGGTTATGAAGAGTTTTCGCTTCAACACCTTCCTTAATATCCTTTGTGATCACACCACCGCCTCCACCAGCAAAGAGGAATCCAACAACTGCTGCCACCACTACTGCTGCAACGATTCCGATAATGAGACCAGTTTTCTTTTTCTTTTTCGGCGGCTCTACTTCAATGTAGGGAGCATCTTCATACTGCAAAGGCTGTGGCACGATTTGCTGTTCACTCTTTACCAAAGGATTTTCGCCTTCAACAATCTCTGCTTCGGCAGGTGATTGTCTGACTGGAATTGGGTTTTCCGTCGGAATAGCGGACGTTTCTTCACCGGCATTTATCGGTGCAGCAGCTCCAACTGATGCATCAGAAACTGCTGACGCAATTGAAGGATCCTGTGGCGCAGCTTGTTCTTCCTGAATCTGTTCATAGACTTTTTCAGCAGAGTCCTCTTTCATCGCCATCTTTGTCCCGCATTCCGGACAAAACACTACATCTCCTTCAAAACCACAGTTCGGACACACTTTGTCATTTGCCACAACTTCCGTTGCTTCCTCTATCATTTCTGTTCCACATTCCGGACAGAATTTAACATCACCTTTTGTTCCACATTTTGGGCAGATTTTCATGATAACCTCCTTGTCAATCTATTCTTCAACAAACCCATCTCTTGTAATATGTACCTTCTGTCGCAACTCTTCTTTATCACCTACTTTTACTACGAGAGTACACGACATTTCCTTGAAATCTTCTACACCGGATGCTTTTATATCTTCTATATCCACAAACCCGTAATAGTAGGAATCACCTGCTTTTAAGGCCTCAGCTTCTTCATACATTGGCCGTAATGAACTATCATCAATAAGAATATCTTCCATATCGATGTACATCACTTCTTTTGCATTGTTTATAATATCAAGGCAAATGTAGGGCGACTCATTTGGGTTATAATAGCAACCATTTACTGCAATCTTATACCTGTCATTTAACGCTATTATTGGTGTGAGATTCTTTTTTGAAATCTCAACCGTTTCTTCCGAGTTGTCAACAGGACTCCCTGAAATATTAGCGTCATACTCGGTAAAGTCATCAGGTTTCATTTTCAGTTCTTTTTTTTCGATCTCCTCTCCGCCCCTTGTCACAAGCACTGTACAGGAAAAATCAGAGAACTCAGTTACCCCTGCGTTTGATAAATCATCAAAAGATATATATCTGCTGATCCACCATTCTCCTTTTTCAATTGGATCATCTTGTCCATTGCCCGGCACTTTGGCATCATCCACTACTACGTTTTCTAAAATTATATCTACTGAATCCTTCTTATCATTAACAACAGTCATCGCAAACTCGATATCTGACGCATTTGTCGTATAATATGCGTCATCTATTGTTATTTTGAGATCATCCGTTGAAACGAGATTCATTGGGAACATCCCACTTGATGAACCAGTGTCTCCTTCATCGCTCTCTACCGTTTCTTCGCTGCTCAAATCAGATTCATCTGATCCGCCGCCAGACAGTCCGAAAATTAAGCCGATTACAGCGAGAACAGCCACAGCAGCAATTACAATGATTAATTTGCTTTTCGATTTGCCTGCTGGCTTTTCCTCCGGAGATTCTGTACTCACTGAATCTGTATTCACATCTTCCGAAATAGACGGAACATCTTTTGTTGCACTATGAATGGGAGTTTCTCCCTCAATTACCGCCGAATCAGCAGCTACTGTTGCGGCTTCAGTTTTCTCTTTCACAGCCTGTTCAGCCTTGATTCTTTCAGCTTCTACTTTCGCTGCCATTTCGGCTTTGATTCTCTCTGCCTCAGCCTTAGCGGCCTCAGCTTTTGCAGCTTCTTCAGCCTTGATTCTTTCAGCCTCTGCCTTCGCAATCTCTGCTTTTGCGGCTTCTTCAGCCTTGATTCTCTCAGCTTCAGCCTTAGCGGCCTCTTCGGCTTTGATTCTTTCGGCTTCTTCCCTTGCGGCTTGTTCAGCCTTTGCTTTTTCAGTTTCTAAGATTATTTCGTGTTCTTTTGCCTTTCGAGCCGCAAACAAACACTTCTCATCAGCATCTTCAACTCCGGCAATAGAAGAGAACAACTCCTCCGCTTTTCGATAGAACTGTGCCGCGACTCCATGATCCTCAATTTTAGATGCATTTTCTATGTAGGCAGCAGCTTCAGCATAGACACGCTTCTGCTTGATCAGCTTCTGTTTCTTCTCGTTCTCTTCTTTTTCCTGCGCTGCTTTTCTCTCTTTTTCTAACTGGCGTTCTCTTTCTTGTGCCACCCTGGCAGCTTCAGCTTCACGTCGTTCAGCTTCCCTTTTCTGCTGCTCTAACGCCAATTCAGCCTCTCTCTTTTGCTTTTCACGGAGAAGTTCTGCTTCTCTCTGCTGCTTCTCTAAAGCTAATTCTGCTTCTTTTTCACGCAGGGCTTTTTTTGCCTCCGCACTCTGCTCTAATTCCTGTACCTTTTTTGCTCCGATCTTCTTCGCTCTCTGGAAAACATTAGCCGCAGCAACAGCAGGAGCAGCTTTTGTGGGTTCCACAACCGGTTTTTCTTCCGGTTTCTCGTCTGGTTTTTTGGCCGATTCATCAATTAAACTTGTGCCACAGCCAGTACAGAACTTTGATGCTGTTTCTGTCCCACATTTTGGACATATCTTAATGATGTCTGGCCCTGTCAGATCATGTCCGCAAGATGTACAGAACTTGCTTTCGACGATTTCCCCGCAATTAGGGCATTTTCTCTTGATCATTTGAGTCACCTCGTGCATCTGTCAATAAGTTTTTTGTTGATTATTATGTATGATTCCATTACATTTTTCAGAATAATTGTATATCAAGGGCGAACTTTTCTTTTCAACGAAAACGTTCCTGAGCTCTTTTTTACAACATGGTTTACAAAAATGACATCTATGATAGTCTTTTCTCTAATTCTGGATAGCCCGAATTTCTCATGATTCCGGTCATTCCAACTGATCAAAATCATTAAAATATCATGAGAATCAATAGTTATAATTGCCCATATCATTATTTCCGCGTTATAATAGGAAAGATAAAAAATCACACAGGAAGGTTTCAAATGTTAACAACAGAATTCAACGGAATACAGTATGTATTCGAAGAGGACCGGCTGTACCTGAACGGGACCCCTCTTCTCTACAGCGATATGTCAAACATCGCACATCGCGGAGGAGACCAGCCGGCTTTTATTTTTGACTACAAAGGCAGGCGTTTCGCGCTTCCGTACAACCCGGTAGAATTACAATCGATCCTGCCCTACTTCAAGTACGCGCAGAATTATACCGCGCCTCCTGCTCCTGAAGTATACGAGCCGGTAGTCGAGCCAGCTTATGATCCTGCTCCGGCAGAGCCTGTATATGATCCGGCTCCGGAGGTATATGAGCCGGTGGCAGAACCATATTATCAGGAAGATGCCCCCGTTCAGGAGGTATATGCTCAGGAAGTATACGACCAGGAAGTGTACGAACCGGTGACAGAACCTGCTCCCGAGGCATATACTCAGGAAGTATATGCCGAAGAGGTATACGAGCCGGAATTTGTCTCTGTTCCGGAACCGGAGATTTATGAACCGGTGGTAGAGCCTGCTCCGGTTTCATATGAACAAGAGGCAGTTCCTGT
>CADCPK010000180.1 GCA_902803215.1 uncultured Lachnospiraceae bacterium | reverse complement strand
CGATTGTGCGTCGAAAAGAATTTTGAAAAGTGGTAAAAGTTTTTTCCTCTGAAAAAGATCATCACCAGGATGCCCGCAAGGAGGCCGCCCAGGATAGAAAGCGCCAGACGCATTACCGCAATGGGAGTTCCCAACGCCATCGAGTACAAAAACAGCTGCGGATTCATCAGGATCGAGCTCATCATGAATGCAGCGATCCAGTCCTCGCGCATTCCGCCTTCATTCAGCGATGCGACGATGGGTATCGTTCCGTACATGCAAAGGGGCGAAATGATGCCCAGCATGGTCGCAAAGATGAGCCCGATCCATCCGGCCAGCTTTCCGTCCAGCTTTGCCATCATGCTGTGGATATATTTTTTCAGGAAGACCGACACAAACGACCCTACCAGGATACCCAGCAGGTAATATTTGCCGATCAGGTGGAGCTGTACGTCGGTGTAGTACCATAGGTATACAAACTCCCTGTGGAGGATTTCATACATGCTAATTTATCTCCTCTGAGGTGCTGTCAGCAAGTCCTCCTGCCCTCTTAAAAGCTTTGTGCTTTTTGACGCAGGTGACTTACTTATGTCGATAAAATTTTCAGGCCCGGACAACCGGGCCTGATTCTTGTTTACTCGTCAATAATATCCAACCGATAATTTCTACTGCCAAATCCGATCTCGACCGCATGCTCCAGCGTATGGATTCCCTGCAGAGCATCGACCCTGGCAGTTATATCGCCGCCGTCGGGAGCGGCATGTACGATATCTATACAAGCCTGGTCAAGCGCCACCGGATCTCTGGAAGCCAGGATTCCCACGTTGGCCATCGTAGGCGCTGCGGGGGTACCGATGCAGTCGCAATCGATAGAAAGATTGTTCATGACATTGATGTACAGAATATTGTTTCCGTTATCAAACAGTTCGTAGTAGGTTTTTGCCGCTTCCGCCATACAGGAAGTAAATGCTTCCTGCGAAGAACTCGGGAAACTTCCGTCCGGACTGCCCACTCCGCCGCTGTGGATCAGCAGCTTACCGTTAGGCGATGAAAATCCGATCGCGGTGTTCTTAAGCGCCCCGCCAAAGCCTGCTATTCCATGGCCCTTAAAATGAGAAAGGACAAGGACAAAATCATACGATTCCAGGCTCTCTCCGATTTCCACTTCCTTAAGATATTGTCCGCCGGTCACCGGAAGCCTGGTGGTGCCGAATTCATCCATGATGTCCACTTTTGCCAGATCGGTCCATCCATGGTCGGCGCACACCTGATAATGCATGGCTGTGGTAGCTCTGAGTCCGCCGACGTCTGCAGTGTTGGTCTCAATAATCGTACCGTTTACATCCCACACCAGATCTTTGATCAGATTGGGATTTAAATAATGATTGTTCCCGGCCTCTCCGGTGCTGACCTTCACGCCCACATTACCCTGCGGTGTCACACCCAGCATATGGTAAATGTTCATCAGTCCTTCCGGGCTGATATTGTCTGTAAAGTATACTACCGGCGCGCTTTCATCCTCTGTGCGATACTCCAGCGCATTAAAGTCGATACGCTCACGTGCACCGGTCGGGCCGTAAGTAGCTTCCTCCTCCGGGCGGGAGTAACGGATCGTCCTTTCGGCCGTGTCTGTCGCTTCGGCAACTTCTGCTGTCTCAGCGTACGTATTGTTCTCTCCTATTCTAATTCCCCCGAATATTGCTGCTGCCACAACCACAGCGGCAAATCCAAGCGCTGCTGTCCTTTTTTTCACAAACATTCCTCCTGACTGCACCTGTCCAGCAATTTTAGTCCAAGGTAAACCGGCAGTTCGCTGCGCGATCCTTCGGTTTAGTTACGATTCTGTTACAAATGCAAATCTTATTATACAAAAGTATTACGCTTTTGTCAACACCGGTGCCCGGCGCCATTAACTCTGTTCACAGAAATTTCACGGTACCTGACACTGTGAATTTGTTCACAGAAAATTCACGGTACCTGACACTGTGAAATTTCTGTGAAAAACCGACAAAAATAATATAAAATAAAAATGGAATTTATGATTGTATTTTCCCGCCACAGTCTGTACAATAGAAAAGATAAAATTGAAAGAGGCAAAGAAGACGTCCAAACAAGGAGGAAATGATGGCGAAGAGAACAGACATCCACAAGGTATTGATCATCGGATCCGGCCCGATCATTATCGGACAGGCGTGTGAATTTGACTATTCCGGGACCCAGGCTTGTAAAGCGCTTAGAAGTCTTGGCTACGAGATCGTTCTTGTTAATTCCAATCCGGCTACCATTATGACGGATCCGGAGATAGCTGACGTTACTTATATTGAACCGCTCAACGCTGCACGTATCGAGCGTATTATCGAAAAAGAGAGACCAGACGCGTTATTGCCTAATCTTGGCGGACAGTCCGGTCTTAATCTTTGTTCCGAGCTTGCCAAAGCAGGCGTTCTGGACAAATACGGCGTAAAAGTCATCGGTGTTCAGGTCGATGCCATCGAGAGAGGCGAGGACCGCATCGAGTTCAAGAACACCATGGAGAGCCTTGGCATCGAGATGGCGAGAAGCCAGGTTGCATACTCGGTCGAAGAGGCTGTCGAGATCGCTTCCGGCCTCGGATACCCGGTGGTTCTCCGTCCCGCTTATACGATGGGCGGCACAGGCGGCGGACTTGTCTATGACGAACCGGAGCTCAGAAAAGTCTGCGCCAGAGGCCTGCAGGCCAGTCTGGTGGGCCAGGTTCTCGTCGAAGAATCCGTCCTCGGCTGGGAAGAGCTGGAGCTCGAGGTCGTCCGTGACAAAGACAACAACATGATCACCGTGTGCTTCATCGAGAACATCGACCCGATGGGCGTCCACACCGGCGATTCGTTCTGCTCCGCTCCGATGCTCACCATTTCTGAGGAAGTGCAGAAGCGTCTGCAGGAAAAATCGTACCGCATAGTCGAAGCCATCCAGGTCATCGGCGGCACCAACGTCCAGTGGGCGCACGACCCGAAGACCGACAGAGACATCATCATCGAGATCAACCCGCGTACATCCCGCTCCTCAGCGCTGGCCAGCAAGGCTACAGGCTTCCCGATCGCGCTGGTTTCCGCGATGCTCGCGACAGGCATGACCCTTTCGGACATCCCCTGCGGCAAGTACGGAACGCTGGACAAGTACGTTCCGGGCGGCGACTACGTTGTGATCAAGTTTGCCCGCTGGGCATTTGAGAAGTTCAAAGGCGTCGAGGACAAGCTGGGCACCCAGATGCGCGCTGTCGGCGAAGTCATGAGCATCGGCAAGAACTTTAAAGAAGCTTTCCAGAAAGCCATCCGCAGCCTGGAGAACGGCAGATACGGCCTGGGCCACGCGAAAGATTTCGACAAACACACTGCGGAAGAGCTGATGGATATGCTCAACGCTCCTTCCAGCAATCGCTACTTTATTATATATGAAGCGCTCCGCAAGGGCGTTTCCCCCGAAGAGATCAACGAGAAGACAAAGATCAAGCTGTATTTCCTTCAGCAGATGAAAGAGCTTGTCGACGAAGAAGAGGCTCTGATGGCGTTCAAAGGCAGCGTGCCCGAGGATGCAGCGCTCATTCAGGCAAAGAAGGACGGTTTTTCGGACAAGTATCTGGGACAGATCCTGGAGATCCCCGAGGAAGATATCCGCAACCGCCGTCTGGCGATCGGTGTGGAAGAAGCCTGGGAAGGCGTCCACGTGTCCGGAACCAAGGACAGCGCTTACTACTTCTCCACCTACAATGCTCCGGACAAGAACCCGGTCAAGTCCGATAAGCCGAAGATCATGATCCTCGGCGGCGGACCCAATAGGATCGGCCAGGGTATCGAGTTTGACTACTGCTGCGTACATGCTTCACTGGCGCTCAAGAAGCTCGGTTTTGAGACGATCATCGTCAACTGCAACCCCGAGACGGTTTCGACCGACTATGATACTTCTGACAAGCTGTATTTCGAGCCGCTCACACTGGAAGACGTGCTCAGCATCTATAATAAAGAAAAACCGGTCGGTGTTATCGCACAGTTCGGCGGGCAGACACCGCTGAATCTGGCATCCGATCTGGAGAAGAACGGCGTGAAGATCCTCGGCACTTCCCCGAAGGTCATCGACCTGGCGGAGGACCGTGATCACTTCCGCGCTATGATGGACAGACTGGAGATTCCGATGCCGGAGTCCGGAATGGCGGTCACTGTTGAAGATGCGCTTGAGATCGCCGAGAAGATCGGCTATCCGGTCATGGTTCGTCCTTCCTACGTGCTTGGCGGCCGTGGAATGGAAGTCGTGTACGATAAAGAGAGCATGGTCGGATATATGGAAGCGGCAGTCGGCGTAACGCCCGATCGTCCGATCCTGATCGACCGTTTCCTGATGCACGCGGTAGAGTGCGAGGCAGATGCCATCAGCGACGGAACACATGCGTTTGTTCCCGCCGTTATGGAGCATATCGAGCTCGCCGGCGTACATTCGGGCGACTCGGCCTGCATCATTCCTTCACGTCATCTGAGCGAGGATGCGGTCAAGACCATCAAAGAGTACACCAGAAAGATCGCCGAGGAGATGCATGTCAGCGGTCTGATGAATATGCAGTATGCAATCGAGAACGGAAAAGTCTTCGTGCTGGAGGCTAACCCGAGAGCTTCGAGAACCGTTCCGCTTGTTTCGAAGGTTTGTAACATCCGTATGGTGCCGCTCGCGATCGATATCGTGACAGGTGAGCTGACCGGAAGGCCGTCACCCGTTCCGGCACTGAAAGAGCAGCACATTCCGTACTACGGGGTTAAGGAAGCTGTCTTCCCGTTCAATATGTTCCCCGAAGTAGACCCGCTGCTCGGGCCGGAAATGCGGTCAACAGGCGAAGTGCTCGGTCTTTCCGAGATCTGGGGCGAGGCGTTCTATAAAGCGCAGGAAGCCACACAGACAAGAATTCCGCTTGAGGGCACCGTGCTGATCAGCGTCAATGACAAGGATAAGCCCGAGGCGATCGAGGCGGCAAGAGAATTTGAAGAGTTCGGCTTCCGCATCGTTTCGACCGGCGGCACCCGCAAGGCCCTTAACGATGCCGGCATTCACGCCGAGAATGTCAACAAGCTGCAGGAAGGCGGCACTACGGTGCTCGATCTGATCAACAGCGGCGAGGTTGACCTGGTGATCAATACACCGAGCGGAAAGACGAGTGCGTGGGACGACAGCTATCTGCGCAAGTCGGCTGTGCGCAAGAAGATTCCGTATATCACCACGATGGCGGCCGCGAAAGCGACCGTGAGCGGCATCCGCGCGATCCGTACCCGCGGAACCAGCGGGATCAAGTCGCTGCAGGAGCTGCACGCCATGATTACTGACAAATGAGTAAATGGGGACGTTTCTTTCCGACTCATTTTTGCTTGCAAAAATGAGTCGGAGAGATGAAACAGAGGGACGTTCCCTCTTTCCACGCGTGAGTAAATGGGGACGTTTCTTTTTGAGTAAATGGGGACGTTTCTTTTTGACTCATTTTTGTTTGCAAAAATGAGTCAAAAAGAAACGTCCCCATTTACTCAAAAAGAAACGTCCCCATTTACTCAAAAAGAAACGTCCCCATTTACTCATTTCACGCTCTCCCGCTCGATAAAGACGGGCAGCACCTGTTGCTTCATGCACAGCTCCTCGCCGCTCTTCAGGATCTCCATGATCCGGCGGACGGCCACTTTACCCATCTCCTGTTTTGGCACGCGGAGGGTGGTAAGCGGCGGGGTGGAGACTGCCGAGAAAGGCAAGTCATCGAAGCCGATGATCGAGATGTCATCCGGGATTTTGATCCCGTGGTCAGTTATTGCTTTCATCGCGCCAAGCGCGATCATATCATTGTCAGCGAAGAAAGCCGTGGGCAGCTTTGTGCCTGCGTCCAGGATTCGGTTCATGTCCTCGCAGGCGCCTTCAATTGTCGTACGCAGGGTAAAGATAAACTCCTCCCTGAGAGGCACGTTCGCACGCCTTAGCGCCGAACGGTACCCTGAGGAACGGTTTCTGAAGGGGCATATCCGATAGTCGCCTCTCAGATAGCCGATGTTCTGATGCCCTTTGTGGATCAGATATTCCGTCGCCATCCTGGCCGCGTCAGCATTGTTGATCAGCAGTGAATTGTACGCCATGTCCGATTTCCAGTAGTCGATCACGATAAACGGAACCGAAAGCCCTCGGATCAGGTCGGTATCGTCGTCGGTCATCTCTGTTCCCAGAAGAATGACCGCCGCAGACTTATCATTCTGGATCCAGCGCAGCTGCTCGTCAAAGTTCGCATCCCGCCTATCCAGATTACAGAGCATCATCTCCATGCCGTGG
>CADCPK010000179.1 GCA_902803215.1 uncultured Lachnospiraceae bacterium | reverse complement strand
TTATATTCTATATGTTAAGAGGTAATGCGATATGATCATTCTTTCTCGTACCGTTTCTGTTGAAAAACTCGCACATATTGAAGAGGTCATGTTTTTTGAAGACTGGATCAAATGCGTGGCAGATATAGAACAGGGGCTGCTGGCAGTGAATGCTGCAATGCACGCTGAACTTGAAGAGTTGCTATTGGCGCAAGGCTCCAATCAGGAATCTTTATATGGCTTTAATATTTTTTTTGAACCTTTTGAAATAGAATATGATTCTTTGATCAACGCACCGCGCAATCGGGCAGCAGGATATCCACGTGACGGAAGAGGTGTGTCTGATCCGGCAGCAAGAGCTCGTATAGAGGAGATCGTAGGTAGATGGATACAATGATCAATAATCAGCAAGTACAGCAAAAATGGTTTTCCTTGTCTGTAGGCGAACAGATTTCGAACATTGGCAGCGAGGTTTTGCGTGCGGATAAATGGAAAACTCGGGGAGACATGAAAAGAATGCGTGGTTTCTATAACGCTGCAATTCGGTTCCTTCGCTTATCTATTTTGGATCCAAAAAACACTGCAATTGTAGGTGAACTGAATCTTTGTATTGACGAACTGGCGGATTATTTTATCGGAAATAACATCTGGCAAACAACCTCCGAGACGTTGCGGCGTTATTATAATGCATTTTTGTAAAAGGACTCAAGAAAAGCCTGAAGGGCCTTTGAAATAAGGCTTTTCAGGCTTAAGTTAACTACTACAGAGGTGGTGCCGGATGAGTTATTAGGGACGTATCTTTTTGACTGTTATGAAGTTATTGCACTATTTCAGCTCGTCGCGATAATTCGGATATTTTTTAAGCGTCTCCGCAGCCAGGTCGGTGGTAAAGAAAAACTTCTCGTCCACGATGCCTTTGGTGCCCTGACGCAGATGGTTGGAGAACAGCAGTGCTTCTCCCAGAGGATAGTGAAGCGTGACAGCCTTGAAAATCTCTCCATTTGCATTTTTGTCGATGATGGTGAAGCCCCACATCTTCATGCCGTCGAGAGTCTTGACCTCCCATTCCAGCCAGGTGCGGGTGCCTTCCGGATCAAACGGAGATGCGCTGACTGCCTGGTTGGTAAAGTTGCAGTACTCATAATACTTACTTGCAGTACCGTAAGTTGCGGCAACCTGCTTGCGGCCGCGGATCACGCCATTGATCGTAGGCGCTTGCAGGGTCGCATCCTCTGTAAACAGCTTTTCAAAATTGGAAAAATCCTGAGAGCCGAATGCATTGGCCCAGCCGGCCTCGCTCACATTGCCCTTCTGATTTTCGCCTTCATAAGAGATGTTTGCCATAACTGTTCCTCCTTTTGTGGTATTATGAACCATTTTTTTTACAGTGCCATACCGGCGAGATACCCTTCGCGAATTGCAACCAATGCATTTCCGGCCTTGACTGCGCTGCCAACTACATGGACTTCTTTGCAGGCAGCCTTGGCAGTCTCCTCCAGCGGGTTGTAGGCGCGGTAACCAAACGCGGAAACCACAGTTGCAGCGGGTATGGTGTGTATCTTCCCTTCCCCGTCCGAATAGCTGACGCCGGTTTCATTGATTGCAGTTACGGTTGCATTCGTGATGGAGCGAATGCCGTTTGCCTGAATGTGCTGCAGAAGCGATCCCATGTTTCCGATAAACATATCGGCAAGGATTGACGGACGCATTTCCAGTATCGTAACGTCATGGTTGGTCTGGGCGATAAACTCCGCGGTTTCGCCGCCGACCTCACCGCCTCCGCAGACCACGACCGGGCCGGGCTTTACATCTACGTTACCCAGGAGAGCAAGCTGGGCATCGTGGATCTTGTTGACTGTGACAACCGGGCAGGAAACCAGGCTCTTGATCTGCTGAGCTGCGTCGGTGTTGAATGCGTTATCGGCAAACATATTGGTGATGATACTGTGTTCCATATCGGAGGCGTATGTGCCGTTGGACACATGGATCGCGTCTACACCCAACTCGTCGAGATGGCGTGCGAGTGCATAGCTCTCAGCCTCCTTACGCCCGCCGGGTGCGTACTCATTGACAGAAATACGAACCATGATCGGGAAGTCAGGGCCGACATTTTTGCGGACCTCGGCATAGACCTCATCCAGGAAGCGGCAGCGGTTTGCAAAGCAGCCGCCATATTCGTCGGTCCGCTTATTGATGAACCAGGACAGGAACTGCGCAATCAGATACCCGTGCGCCGCATGGATTTCAAGGCCGTCAAAGCCGGACTCCTTGGCCCTGCAGGCGCAAGCGCCAAACTGCTTTACGATCTGCCGAATCTCAGGCACGGTCAGCTCACGAGGCATATTTTGCACCAGCGGATCTTTGATTGCCGAGGGCGCCAGCGGCTGGCCGGGAACGTTTGGCATCTTCTGCTTGCCGGAGTGGTAGATCTGACAGAAAATTTTGGCGCCATGATTGTGAATCCGCCGGGTCAGCTCCTTGTTCCCGGGAATCTGGGCGTCATCCCACAGACCGGGAATGTTGGAATACCCTTTTGCATCGGCGCTGATGCCGTAGTCCTCGGTGATGATGAGGCCCCAACCGCCTTTGGCTTTCTCCTCATGGTAGTCAATAAAACGATCGGTCAGAGTGCCGTCGTCATTGCAGACATTGACAACCATTGCAGAGACAATCAGTCTGTTTGGAATGGTGACGGTTCCGATGTTCTTTGGGCGAAACAGCTCTGTAATCATATTGCTCCTCCGTATTTTGCGCATTTCAGCGGAAACAGCTTGTCTCGGTGAAGTCCAGATCGGGTCTCTTGTAGCCGCCCTCCATCGCCTTGCGGGCAGACTCGAAAGCCCGGGTGCAGTCTGCAGCATTGTAGACCGTGGTGCAGTAGTCCATCAGGGCCTGATCTGCAGTGAACTCGCCGCCCTGAGACCAGAGCCGCAGCAGGCTCTTGTGCGCCTCGTGGACACTGGCGGGAGCCTTGGCAATGCTTCCGGCGACTTCCATGACGGTGTCCATGAGCTTCTCGCGCTCTACGATGCGGTTGACAACATGGAGCTCATACATCCTCTCGGAAGTGAAAGGCGTAGAAGGAAAGACGGGGGACGGTTCTCCGTCTTGAGTCTTGTCATATAAGACAGAGAACCGTCCCCTGTCTTTATGTCTGGTTTAGGTCGCCCTTTTTAGGGGGGTCACAACTTCCGAACCGGGCATAGCCTAAGTTGACGCTTGTTTTACCACGTTGGTGCCTGACACCGTATCCACATGACTGCATCAGCGAGATCGGAATGGGCATTTGTCTTCATAATAGAGAACGTTTGCAGGTACAACCGGCAAACGTTCTTTTTTTAGTCCGGGGATAACTGCCCTTCTCTGACTATATTCCTAACAACGGGGAAGACTTGACAGAATCAGTAGGCATGGTATAATAATATTACCTGACGGGTAATATTATATGGAGCGAAACATGTGAGAATAATATATGCTAATAATAAAATCGAAAAGCAGTGTAACAATCTAAAAGAAGCGACAAAGCTTTTTGGAGGCGATAAAAGACTGGCAATTAGCCTGTTGGCTAGAATAAATGCTATTGAGCAAGCGGATGTAATAAAAGACATTATAATGATGCCAACATTTCGATTTCACAATCTTAAGGGGAAATTGGATGGATATTTTGCAATCGATGTTAAGACGATAAGGGATAAATGGAGAATAATTCTACAGCCCCTTGACGAAGAAGAAAATGTTTTTGATCCTTGTAATATTGATGAGATTGCAGATGTAGTCAGAATAGTAGAGATAAGAGAGGTAAGTGCGCATTATGAGTAATTATATAGAATATAACGGGAAGATTGCATTCCATCCGGGCTATTACCTCAAGGAACTGGTTGACGACAGTGGTCTTACCCAAGAGGATTTTGCCAAAAGATTAGGAACTACTCCAAAGAATTTAAGTATTCTTATCCGAGGTGAGCAGAGTCTTTCTATTGATGTTGCTACAAAGCTGTCAAGAATGCTTGGAACTACGATTACTTACTGGCTTAATTTGCAACAGGCCTATGATGAAAAACTGGCAGAGATTCAGTCGGCTGAAGAGTTAAAACGGGAACGAGAGGTTTTTAAACTGATTGATTACAAGTATTTTCGCGATTACTTCAGACTTCCGGATCTTCCACACAGGGTTGATGAACAGATTAAATGCGTTCGGGAATTTCTTTCTGTTTCTTCACTAACTGTCTTAGAGGAGAAAAACCTTGCTGTTAATTTCAGAAGCTATTCTGAGAATCTAAGCAGGTCGAATACGGTTAATGCAAATGCGATGGTACAGATTGGTATCAATCAAACGATTAAGACGGAGATACCGAAATACAATAAAAAGAAGTTTGAAAAGGCTGTTTCGTTTGCATTAACACAGACAAAGAATCATTCCGGATTTTTGCCTGTAGTTAAAGAAGCATTTGGTGAAGCCGGTGTTGCTCTTGTTGCACTTCCAAATTTGAGAAATTCCGGTGTCAATGGAGCTACAAAGCGGGTGGATGGAAAGATCATGCTTATGGTAAATGATCGTAGACATTATGCAGATACATTCTGGTTTACCCTGTTCCATGAAATTGGACATATCCTGAATGGGGATATGGGAGTGTCTTTTCACGATGAGGCTGAGGATGAAGCGGATCATTATGCGCAGATGAAGCTTATTCCGCAGGAACAATATGAAGATTTTATTCAACAGCATGGATATTTCGATGAGTCAATAATCTGTCAATTTGCCGAGGATATTGATCGAGACCCCGGAATTGTCCTTGGGAGATTGCTTAGAGACAAGTTGGTTCCGGAAACGGATAAGCGGTTGAAAAGTAAACTGAGGCATTCTTATTTGTTCAGAGGGGACGGTTCTTTTTGACCCATTTTTAGACAAAGGAAATACAGAGAACCGTCCCCTGCCTTTTGGAGGAGTAGAGGTATGTCGGACCATACAGCAACAGATCATGCTGATAAAGCAAGAGAATTATTTTTAGAAGGCTACAACTGTGCGCAGTCGGTTTTTTGTGCGTTCAGCGATATAACCGGGCTGGACGTGGAGACATCCGCGAGACTGGCTTCTTCTTTTGGGGGCGGTTTGGGGCGCCTTCGCGAAGTCTGTGGTACCGTCAGTGCTGCCGCAATGGTACTTGGAATTCTTAAGGGTTATTCAGATCCCAAAGATGTCGAGGCCAAAAAACGTCACTACGCGCTGGTTCGCGAGTTTGCGCAGCGTTTTCGGGAAGCAGAAGGTTCCATCATCTGCAGGGAGCTTCTCACGAAGGCAAATATCGATTCGCAGACCGTAAAAGCCGGCGGCGATCCGGAGGCGCGTACTTCCGAATACTATAAAAAACGTCCCTGCCCGGAACTTGCATGGAGGGCAGCACATATTTTGGATGTTATGCTGGAAGAATGATTTTCGTGCAAGACAGGGGACGGTTCTCTGTCTTTTTTGTTCATAATTTGTTCACGGTACCTGATACCGCTAAATATTCATAAACGTATTCACCGAAAGCCCTGTATCCTTCCTGTGTAAAATGGAGACCGTCTTCTCCGAGCCATTCAGGGTTGGAGGTTGTCTTTTCGAACAGGTCTATATAAAGGGTTTCTTTTTCTTCGGAGACTTTATGAATGATGTCGCGTATCGTTCCTTCCAGGAGAGAGACCATAGTGCTGCTTGTTTCGGATTCTATATTTGGAATAAGCGTTGGTGGGGCTATTAATACGATGGTGGTATCCGGGTTTACTTGTCTGTATGTATCGACCATTTTATTGAGGTCTTCTTCAAAAGCCAAAGCATCCCATCGGTCGCCAAGCTGGCTGTCATTCGTGCCGAGCATGATGATATACATGTCCGCAGCGGCTTCGAGCGACTGTTCATATTCGGGACATGTGAAGTAGCAGAGGTTTGATTCTGTTAGAGTGTATCCGGATCTTCCGAGATTGAGAACTTCGAAGCCGTCCCCAAGCAAGTCTTCGAGCACATCCGGGTAGGTTACATCCTTAAGCCCCGTAAAGGGAATAAAGCCATAAGTAAGGCTGTCGCCGATGCACGCTATCGTTTCGGTTGCTTGTGCTGATATCGGAAAACAAAGGATCATTGCAGCTGCACCGGCCATAAAGGCTTTTCGTAAAATAGATTTCTTGATCGGTTCTTTTCTCATGTATATTTCCTTTCTGTCCGGATTTGTTTACTTTCTGCTCTGCGCCGGAAATATTTACAATTATACTAAAGAATTATAATATAATAGTAGGGGGATTACAACCGGGTCAGTAGGGACGGTTCTTTTTGACCCATTTTTGAAATAAGACTGGGAGGATTGTTCTCCGACCATGTATCAGGCAGTGACCGGCGGCATTTTTGAAACAAGACAGGGGGGATTGAGTAATGCCCTATTATTTTTTCCAAGCTGTAACGCAACAGCACAATATAAGGAAGCGAGCATAAAGGCGAGGGCATATGTCAAAGCGCAGTTCGGGATCGACCCGATTGGGTGCTGCATAAGTAAGACAGAGAACCGTCCCCTGTCTTTAACCCTGTCTTTAAGAGGATTTACGATGATAATATTGGTTGATATGGATGACACAATTGAACAGCTGCTGAAGGCGTGGGTCGATAACTGCAACAGGAAGTATGGGTATCATGCAACCATTGATGACGTTCATAGCTGGAATGTTACAGAAGCTTTCCCCGGGCTCACTCGGGAGCAGGTTTACGGAATTACCTATGAGCCGGGTTTCTGGGCTTCTGTTGATCCTGTCCCCGGAGCTGCGGAAGCGCTGCAGAGACTGATCGCGAAAGGGCATGAATTATATATTGTGACAGCGACAGAATACGAGCATATTTATGAGAAGATGCATGACCTTCTTTTCAGATATTTTCCGTTTCTCACATGGGAGCAGGTGATTATCACAAGCCGAAAGCAGATGATCCGGGGAGATGTGCTGATCGACGATGGTCCGCATAATCTGGTCGGCGGGGACTATATAAAGATTCTTTACGATGCCCCGCATAACAGGAGCTATGATGCGGAAGCAAACGGAATGATCAGGGTGAGGAATTGGGATGAGGTTGAGAAGGTGATTGAGGCAAGGACAGGGGACGGTTCTCTGTCTTATTGAAAAGAAGCAGGACAGAGAACCGTCCCCTGTCTTGGATTGGAGGATTGAAATGATAATTAAAAATGCCATTATTCATGATGCTATACATAAGGAACCTTATGTGGGAGATATTCGGATTGAAAACGGGAAATTAGTATCCGTAGGCGGGTCAGCCGGAGACGACGGAGAAATCCTGAATGCGGACGGCCTGCATGCATATCCCGGCTTTGTGGATGCTCATAGCCACATAGGTCTTGATGGGTATGGTGGACCTACCGGAAATACCTATGATTATAATGAGATGAATGATATCTGCTGTCCCCAGTTAAGAGGGCTGGACAGCTATTATGCGTTGGACGAAGCGATCCCGATGGCACTGGAGGGAGGCGTGACCACAGTCGCTACCGGTCCCGGCTCGGCTAATGTGCTGGGAGGTACGTTTGCGGCGGTGAAACTGTATGGGAATACCGTTGATGAAGCGTTGATTCGTGCTTCCGTAGCCATGAAGTGCGCTTTTGGAGAAAACCCGAAAAGATGCTATAAAGAAAAAAGTGATTCGGCGCGGATGACAACGGCAGCCATCCTCAGACAGGCTCTGTTTGAAGCACGTGATTATATGCTCCGCAAAGAATTTGCCGGAGACGACATTTCTAAACTGCCGAAATTTGACATGAAGATGGAGGCTCTGATTCCGGTTTTGAAGCGGGAAATACCTTTGAAGGCGCATGCGCATCGCAGTGACGATATTATGACAGCGATCCGCATAGCGAAAGAGTTTGATCTGAAAATTACCATAGAGCATTGCACAGAGGGACATCTGATCGTGAACGAGCTGAAGGCAGCGGGCGTTCCGGTGGCGGTAGGGCCGACACTGACCAATGCGTCCAAGTTGGAGCTCCTGAACAAATCCTGGACAACACCGGGAATTTTGGCGGCTGCCGGCATTCAGGTATCGATAATTACAGATGCGCCTGTCATTCCGCAGCAGTATCTTCCGCTGTGCGCAGGCCTGGCGGTGAAAGCCGGCATGGATCCTTTCATGGCGCTGCAGGCCATAACGATCAACCCGGCCAGACATATAGGAGTGGAGGACCGCGTCGGGAGTCTGGAAGCAGGTAAGGATGCGGATGTTGTCCTTACGGACGGGGATCCGCTCGTCAGTAGTACGACGATTGAGAAGGTGATCGTGGATGGGGAGGTAAGGGTGAGCAACTGAGTGGAACCGTCCCCCGTTCCACCCGTTCCACATATGGAGAAAGATATGGAATCAACAGCTAAGAAAAAAGTAAGATCAAAAAAGAAAATCATCCTCACCATCCTTCTCAGCGTCATCCTTTTGCTGATCATTGGATGGGGGATTTTTTGTGTAAATATATACAATGAAAACTTTAATGTCCGCTGCGACAGTTATGAGCCGTTGATGCTTCGCGTGGAGGATTTTGATGGACTGAAATGCACGGAGTACACGTTCCCTTCGGATAAGGGGCAGAAGCTGGCGGGATATCTGTACAGCGTGGGTGAGGATCAGCATGGAATGATGGTTATCGCCCATGGTTTTGGTGCGGGGCACAACTCTTATATGGATGTGGCGGATTATTTTGCGCAGAATGGCTATTATGTTTTTGCTTATGATGCCACGGGGTGCGACAAGAGTGAAGGTGCCGGTGTGGGTGGTGTTCCCCAGGGTGTGATCGATCTTGATCATGCGATCTCTTTTGTGGAAGAAAATGAGGATATCCCCGATCTTCCTATTGTCCTGTTTGGGCATAGTTGGGGCGGTTATAGCGTATGCAGTGTCCTGAATTATCATCCTGAGGTTAAAGCCGTCGTTGAATGCTCCGGCTTTAACAGCTCTGCGGAAATGTTTGAGTCGGGAGGAAAATCGCAGGCCGGCGATTTGATTTATACCATGACACCGTTTGTCAGGCTTTATGAACGTGTTAAATATGGAAAGTATGCGGCTAAGACTGCGATGGACGGTTTTGCGGCGACGGATGCAGCTGTGATGATCGTGCACAGCGCGGATGATGATGTGATCGAGATAGGGTACGGGCTCGACAAATATTATGAAAAATATAAGGATGATGATCGTTTCACATTCCTGAGGTTTGAGGACCGGGGCCACAATGAAATCTTCAATGATCAGACTGATACGTATAAAGACGAGTTCAACGCCGAATTTGATAAATGGCTGGAAACGCTTGATTATGACTATGAAGCGGAAGAGAATAAAGAACGCTTTACAAAGGATAAGGCCGATTATATAACGGAGCATCTTGATCATGCAAGGTGGAGCAGCCGGCTGGATGAGGAGCTGCTGGGGCAGTTCTTGGAGTTTTATGAGAGCAATCTGTGAGTCTGTAGGGACGTATCTTTTTGATTCATAAGTGTTGAGGCAACTGAGAACAAGCTGATCTTCCAAATAGTGTGCCGCTGCCGGAAATCAAGCAAGCGTCGCGGCGATTGAACGCTTGCTTATTCTTATAACTTTGCGTCGATTGAAACTTAATGGTGCCGGGCATCGCGAAGAATGGAACGAGGAACCGTCCCCCGTCCCGAAGAGTGGGACGGGGAACCGTCCCCCGTTCCACAGCACTTTCCACAAAAAACAAGCCTAAGACCCCACAATTTCTGAACCATATGCCCGGTGCATATTGACAAAAATGTGAACAATTTGTAAAATCAATCTTATGGTGGGCTATAGCACGTTGCTGTAGAAAAGTGCTTTTGATAACAAAATAACAATGTAAATTGATTATGATGATAACAGTGTCCGGAATTCCTGTTCGAAGCCGGGCATGTTGATCATATACATATTTATATTTATGAAAGGTGTGGAGAGAAACTAATGAAATTTGAAGGTTTATCATCCAAGGCTGTCGAAGAGAGCCGAAGCAAACATGGTACCAATGCGTTGACGCAGATCCCGCCGGATCCGTTATGGAAGAAGATCCTCGAGGGATTCAAGGACCCCATGATCATGATCCTGCTGGTGGCGCTGGTCATTCAGGTGATCCTGTTCTTCCTGGGACAGGCGGAGTGGTTTGAGCCGGTCGGCATTTTGATCGCTATTTTGATCGCGAACGGCGTTGCGTCCATCAGTGAGAACAAGCAGGAAAACAAAGCCTCTGCTTTGAAAGAAGAAGAAGAGGCAAAAGAGATGGCGAAGGTCATCCGTGACGGACAGCTTCAGGAAATACATGTAAGCGACGTGGTCGTGGGCGACATTGTATATTTGCAGGCAGGTGACAAGATCCCTGCGGACGGTATTGTAGTCGACGGTGCGCTGAAGGTTGACCAGGCTGCGCTGAACGGCGAGACCGAAGAAGCTGACAAGATCGTATGTCCCGCTGATGCGGAATATGACATCAAAGACCTTCTGAATAAATACTACGCTTACAGAGGAACCGTGGTCGTCGGTGGCGAAGGCTACATGGAGATCAAGGTGGTCGGCGATAGAACGCTGTTCGGCGAGCTGGCTCTCGAGGTCCAGGAAGACACCCGTGAAACTCCTCTGCAGGTAAAACTGGGAGTTCTGGCACAGCAGATCTCCAAATTCGGATACATCGGCGCCATCGCTATCGTCGCAAGTATCCTGATCAAGACATTTGTCACGGGAGAAATCCCTTCAGGAATCTATGAGTGGATCAGACTCCTCATGGATGCCATCACCGTTGCGGTAACCATCATCGTGTGTGCGGTTCCCGAAGGACTCCCGATGCTTACCTCCATTCTTCTGTCATTCCAGAGCCTTAGAATGGCAAAAGACAACGTCCTTGTCCGCAAGATCAACGGTCTGGAGACCGCCGGCAGTCTGAGCATCCTGTTCAGTGATAAGACCGGTACCATCACAGAAGGAAGACTTTCTGTGGTCGAACTTGCCACAGGAAATGTTACTACATTCAATCAGCTGTCCCGGCTTAATCCGGGCCTTGCCGCAGATGTGATCACCGGTATCGGTGTAAACAACAGTGCGGTGGCATCAGGCGGCGAGATCATCGGCGGCAACAGCACTGACAGAGCCCTGATGTCCTTCCTCGTAGACGCAAAAGCGACAAATTCCCTGAGCAAAGAGGATGTCAGAAATTTTAACGCTTTTGATTCCAACAAAAAATCTTCCAGTGTCACCCTGAATAAGGACGGCAAAGATGTTACTTATATCAAAGGCGCACCGGAAAAGATCATCGAGAGATGTACGCATTACATCAATGAGCACGGTGTAGTCAAGGAACTCGTCGAGAAGAATTACCTGACCACATATCTTGATACACAGGCAGGCCGTTCGATGCGTCTTCTGGCCGTGGCTAAATGCGATGGTGATTCGGACGAAGGCGATCTGACCCTTATCTGCGTACTGAGCATCCGTGACAACGTGAGAGAAGAAGCCGTCGACGCTATCAAAGAAGTGCAGAACGCCGGCATCCAGGTCGTCATGGTTACGGGTGACCGTAAAGAAACAGCAGTCGCTATCGCAAAAGAAGCCGGCCTGCTGGTCAATGATGACGATGTAGCGCTCACTTCGGGTGAGATGGCAGAGATGAGCGATGAGGAGCTCAAGGCTGTTCTTCCCAGACTGCGCGTGGTTTCGAGAGCACTGCCGACAGACAAGAGCCGTCTGGTACGTGTGGCGCAGGAACTGGATTATGTAGTCGGTATGACGGGCGACGGCGTAAACGACTCTCCGGCGCTGAAGAAAGCGGACGTCGGTTTCGCTATGGGCAGCGGTACCGAGGTGGCCAAGGAAGCCGGCGACATCACCATTATGGACGACAACTTCTCGTCCATCGATAAAGCCATCCTGTATGGCCGTACGATGTTCAAGAGCATCCGTAAATTCCTGATCTTCCAGCTTACCGTCAACGTCGCGGCAGTCCTCACCTGCTTTATCGGACCGATGCTGGGCGAGAACGTTATCCTTACCGTTATTCAGCTGCTGCTCATCAACCTGGCCATGGATACTCTGGCGGCTATCGCGTTCGGAAGCGAGCCGGCGCTTAGAGAGTACATGAAAGACAAACCGGTACCCCGTACAGAGAGCATCGTCACCAAAGAGATGCTGATCGAGGTAATTGTAAGCGCACTTTACATTACCTTCATCTGTCTGGCTATCCTGTTTGTCCCGCCGGTAAGGAACCTGTTTGGAGATGTAGATGTCACTTATCTTAAATCCGCACTGTTCGCTACATTTATGATGGCGATCACCTTCAACGGATTTAACGCAAGAACAAGCCACATCAATCCGTTTGAAAACCTTGGCCGCAACAAGAACTTCCTGCTGGTCATGCTGTCGATCTTCGTCCTGCAGTTTGTGTTTGTCACTTTCGGCGGAGAAGTCCTGAGCGTAGAAAGCCTCAGCCCGAAGTCCTGGATCATCTGCATTGTTCTGGCATTCCTGGTAATTCCCATCGATGTCGTCAGAAAGATGATCATGCATAAAGATAAAGCGTAATAAAGCAGGAGCCCGGTTATGAAAAGAAAAGTGAAAATATCTTTTAATTCGCCGGTGGTTTTGTGGTTTTCCGTCATCAGCCTGGCAGCCCTGATCATCGGGGCCATCACACAGGGTGCATCGACCCGGCTGCTTTTCAGCGTGTACCGGTCGTCGCTTGAAAACCCGCTGACGTATGTTCGCTTTATCGGCCACGTATTTGGACATGCGAACTGGAGTCACTTTATCGGCAATATTATGCTGCTGCTGGTGGTCGGGCCGATGCTCGAAGAGAAGTATGGCTCATCCAATATCTTGTTTGTGATCCTCGCTACAGCTCTCGTAACGGGAATAGTAAACTTTATTTTCTTCCCCCACGTGCAGCTGCTGGGAGCCAGCGGAGTGGTGTTCGCGTTCATCCTGCTCTCGTCCTTTACGAGCATCAGAGAAGGAACGATACCAATCACATTTATCCTGGTGGCGCTCATCTACATAGGCGGAGAGATCTATGACGGCGTTTTTGTCAAAGATAATGTGGCCAACCTGACGCACATTATCGGCGGTGGCGTAGGATCCGGTCTGGGATATGTGATGACAAAGAACAAAATGGCCAGATATTAATAGTAAAATACAGAAAGAGGCGCCGGTCTTAAAGACCGGTGCCTGCAGGTGAAATCCGTCATGCTTAAGCGAATCGAACTGACAAAGCCGGATGATTATTTCATCGATCTGGGACAACGAACAAACAGAGGCGTGTATTTCTGCCGTATCAACGGATACAACGGGGAAATACGCGAGTTTATTCGAAAATATTATGAAGCGGCAAGGCAGAACGGGGTCATTATAGAGGGAAAGCTCCAGAACCCCGACAACAACAATCTTGCCTATTATAATGAGATCATGGGGCCGTCATTTCAGATGAGCATGGGATTTATCAATGCAAGTTTAAAGAAATGGCTGCCGCGGATGACCGATGCGCAGCGTGAAAATGTGGCGGGCGCCATTTATGATACTTTGCTGAGCCTGAGGCAGGCGGGCAAAAATGACAATATGCTCAAAAATGCATATATCAAGTTCATGTGCTGGCTCTACTACAAATTTGAGAGGATCGTCCATAAGCTGGGCGATGATAAGCTCCCAAAAATATTGTACGAGGGAACCATAGGCAATTATGAGCTGCTGCTGATGAATGTGCTGTGTATTGCCGGGTGCGATATTTTGCTGCTTCAGTATAACGGCGATGCGGAGTATCTGAAGATCGATGCGAATTCTTCCCGCTCGAGCGCCCTGAACCTGCCGGGGATGGCAGCGTTCCCGCAGGGCTTCTGCTTAAAGCAGATCAGGCAGGATATTCAGGAAGCAATGAATAATCAGCGGCTGTACGGCATAAAACCGCAGCTGACAAACTGTACCAATGCCTGGATCTCCGGCAAGATCATGGAAGATATCCGCAAGGATACCGGCACAAGAGGCGACGATCAGAGGTTCTTTTACAACTGCTTTGCCCGCATCATGGGCGCGGAAGACAAGTTGACGTATCTGAACGAGCTGTATCAGCTGCAGCTGGAGCTGAAGACCTGCAAACGAAGAGTAGTTATTGTAAATGAGAAGATCGCACCGCCTTCGCTTGACGAGATCGGCAGCATCCGAAGACAGAACTATCGGGATGTGAATCAGCTGATCATGGATCTTTCTTCCAACATCAAATACACGGCAAGCCAGGAGCTGCAGCGTATTGTGCATAAGGCTTTCGTGGATATCATGCTGGAAGAAAACAAGAAGGGCGAGAATCTCAACCGGATGACGAACAAGGCAGTCTATCTGCTGTGCTGGCTGAAGAGATATCAGCAGGATCTGTTCGGAAGCTGGAAGATGCCCGAGGTGGCGTGCTTCTTCTACATGGGCGGATGCCAAAACGAAAACGAGGCGATGTTCTGCCGGTTCCTTTCGAGGCTGCCGGTGGACGTGATCATATTTAACCCCAACCTGAATCAGAAGTGCTGTTTGACCGACAGTACACTCTACGAGGTCAACTACACCGAATCGCTTCAGGTAAACAAATTCCCGGAGGAAAACACGGGCCTGAGGGTCGGTACCGCAGCGTACCATGCCGAGCGCGACCTGGATTCGCTCATCTATCAGGACTCCGGAATCTACAGAAATCAGCAGTACGGGAAGGCCACGGCCGTCACACTGCAGACGATGTACGAAGAGATCCCGCTGCTCTGGGATCAGGAACTGAAATACAGACCGAACTTCAGCACGGCTGATGCGGTCGTGAACATGCCGGTCATCCTGGCAAAGGTTTGCGGTGTGAAGGACGGTGCTCTGACTCCGTACTGGAGCAGCATCAAGCAGCTGATCACGCAGGATACCGTTGTAATCAAAAATATTCCCGATATCTCGCCGACGGCGCCGAATCCGATCAAGGGGTTCGCAACCGAGTTCTACCGAAACGGACGGCTGCAGAAGGCAAAGATCAAGGGGCACAAGGCTTATCAATACGGCTTCCTCAGGGAGGCGATGCAGGATCACCTTTTGGAGAAGCTGCAGCTGCTGATCGAGCAGAAGATCATAAAGGGGACTTTTGAAAATGGAACGGAGTACACGATCATTTCGACCGCCCTGAACCTGGATAAGACCATCGTGCGTATGATCCAGAAATTTGACTTCACTAAGAAAAACCCGAAGCTGATCTACATCATTACGGGAGAAACCGTGCTGTCCCTGGAAGATACCATCCAGGCGGCATTTTTGAACCTGGTCGGTTTTGACATTCTGTTCTTTGTGCCGACCGGATACCAGTGTATAGAGCAGCATCTAAACCGGAACCTGATCGAAGAGCATCAGATCGGAGAATATGTCTATGATCTGCAGATCCCCGATTTTGACGCGGTTCCGGCGCAGGTAAACACACGTCATTCGTGGCGTGACATTTTTAAGAGAGGTAGATGATATGGGACTTGATTTCAGTAAAACAAGGCAGCAGACTCCGGTGACCACAGCTGCAGAGCCTCAGAACGAGCTGATGGCCACGCAATATGACATTGTTGCCGACAGAAATCAGATGAATACGCAGCTTGTCAATTCTCCCGAGGTCGATGCGCTGACGAGCACGATCGAGGTGGGAAATATGGAGTCCATCGTAACCTTCGGCGCACATGCGGCCGAGGAGATCTCGAAGGCTTCGGATGTTGTCCTTAACAGCATGAGCATGGCGCAGCTGGACGAATCCAGCCAGATGCTGGTGACGCTGGCTAAGATCATGGATAAATTTGATATCGATGAGATCAAAGATAACCCCGGCCTTTTCGGAAAGCTGTTCGGCGGCATGAAAAAGAAGCTGGACCAGATCCTTGCCAAGTATCATACCATGGGCGACGAGGTGGACAAGATCTATGTTCAGCTGAAGCAGTATGAGGCCGAGATCAAACAAGCCAACCGCAAGCTGGATATGATGTTCGAGGCCAATGTCAATTATTACCATGAGCTGGTCAAATACATCCTGGCAGGCGAGCAGGGATGCCGCGAGCTGGAAGAGTACATCGCGCAGCGCCAGGCCGATATGGAGGCCACGGGCGACAGTTCCATCCAGTTTGAGATCACGGAACTGAACCAGTGCCTGATGCTGCTGGAGCAGCGTACACAGGACCTGAGGACGGCCGAGAGCGTTGCCATGCAGTCCATTCCGATGATCAAGACCATGGAATTCAGCAACATGAACCTGGTGCGTAAGATCAATTCGGCGTTCATCGTCACGCTGCCGGTATTCAAGCAGGCTCTTGCACAGGCAATCATGCTTAAGCGCCAGAAGCTGCAGGCAGAATCCATGGCAGCCCTCGATGCCAAGACGAATGAGATGCTGATCAAGAATGCAAGAAATACGGTCGAGCAGTCCAAGATGACCGCAAGACTGGCTTCGGGCAGCTCCATCAAGATCGAGACTCTCGAGACGACGTGGAGAACGATCGTCAACGGAATCGATGAGACCAGATCGATCCAGGAGAATGCCCGCAAACAGAGGACCGAGGATGCAAAACGCCTCGAAACCATCAAACAGGAGTTTAACCGGAAATATCATATGCCGGCGAAACAATAAAAAGTAAAAAAAAGCGAAGGAGGAACACACTATGCCTATCAACTTATCCAAAGGACAGAAAGTCAGCCTGACAAAAGGAAACCCGGGACTGAAGAAGATCATGGTCGGACTTGGCTGGGACGTAAATGCATTTGACTCGGGAGCAGACTTTGACCTTGATGCTTCTGCATTCCTTGCAGGCGCCAACGGAAAATGCCCCACCGAGAAGGAATTCATCTTCTATGGCAACCTTGAGCATTCAAGCGGTGCCGTAAAGCATATGGGCGACAACCTTACCGGCGAGGGTGAAGGCGATGACGAGCAGATCGAAGTGGATCTGACTCTGGTTCCTGCCAATATCGAGAAGATCGCGTTTACGGTTACCATCTATGATGCGGACAGCAGACGCCAGAATTTCGGCCAGGTTTCCAACGCATACTGCCGTATCGTGGACGAGAGCAACGGATCCGAGCTTATCCGTTTTGACCTGGGAGAGGACTTCTCGATCGAGACAGCTGTTGTTGTCGGCGAGCTGTACAAACACAACGGCGAGTGGAAATTCAATGCGATCGGAAGCGGATTCCAGGGCGGCCTGGCAGCGCTTTGCGGTCACTATGGCATTGATGCCGAATAAATAAACAGGCACTGATGTCGAATAAATAAGCAAGGAAGATAAAAGGAGGAGAGAAGCATGCCCGTTAATTTGAAAAAAGGCCAGAAAGTAAGCCTTACCAAAGGCAACCCGGGATTATCAAAGGTAGTGGTCGGTCTCGGCTGGGACGTCAATCAGTATGATACAGGCGGAGACTTTGACCTTGATGCAACCGCATATCTGCTGACAGATGCCGGAAAGATCTCGAGGACGGAAGACTTTATTTATTTCGGAAACCTGGCTCATCCGACCGGATGCGTGGTCCATCAGGGCGATAACCTTACCGGTGTCGGCGAGGGCGATGACGAGCAGATCAAGATAGACCTTTCGCTGGTTCCCGACAATATTACCAAGATCGCTTTTGCTGTTACGATCTACGATGCGGAGGAGCGCGGCCAGAACTTTGGACAGGTGAACAACGCTTTCATCCGTATCTACGATGAGTCTAACGGAAACGAGATTTTGAGATATGATCTCGGAGAGGACTTCTCCATCGAGACAGCGGCTATCTTCGGAGAGCTTTACAAGCATAACGGTGAGTGGAAATTCAATGCCATCGGCAGCGGCTATCAGGGCGGCCTGGCAGCTATCTGTACTTCCTTCGGTGTTGACGTAGGTTGATTTGTGAGGTGAGAATATGGCCATAAATCTTCAGAAGGGACAAAAGGTCAGCCTGAAAAAGACTGCACCTACCGGCTTAGGGGAAATTCTTGTAAACCTGAATTGGAATTCACAGCCTATTCGTAAAGGATTTCTTTCGTCACTGTTCGGCGGCGGAAGCTCGGGGATCGATCTTGACCTCGGGTGTCTGTTTGAACTGAAGGACGGAAGAAAAGGAACCGTGCAGGCGCTTGGCAATGCATTTGGTTCACTTTCGAATCCGCCGTACATATCACTTGACGGAGATGACCGGACGGGCGCTTCCGCTGCCGGTGAGAATTTGAGAATTAATGGCAACCAGATTTCGAGGATCAAAAGGATCCTGGTCTATACATTTATCTATGAAGGAGTGGCTAACTGGCAGCAGGCAGATGCTACAGTAACCATCAAGTATCCCGGAGCAGAGGATCTGGTCGTAAAGATGGACAGCTATAACACGCAGAACAGAATGTGTGCGCTGGCACTTCTCGAGAATGTGAACGACGAGACTTTCAGCGTGGAGAAAATAGTTCAGTTCTATATGGGCCATAAGGATATGGACCAGGCATTCAAGTGGGGCCTTAACTGGGTACCGGGAAGGAAGTAAGGAGGAAGGATAATGTCAGTAAGTTTGCAGAAGGGGCAGAAAGTAAGCCTTTCCAAAGAGCGTGCCGGGCTTTCAAAAATTATTGTGGGTCTTGGCTGGGATGAAGTGCAGCAGAAGAGAGGCTTTTTCGCTCCGAAGCCGCAGGATATCGACTGTGATGCGTTTGCGCTGCTTTTGACGAACGGAAGACTGATGGGCAACAAAGATATCGTTTATTATGGAAATCTGACCCACAGCAGCGGTTCGGTTCAGCATATGGGCGATAACCTGACAGGAGCAGGCGCGGGAGATGACGAGCAGATCGTTATCGACCTGAACCGTGTTCCGATGGAATACGACAGGATCGTTATTGCGGTAAACATCTATAAAGCGTTTGACCGTCATCAGCATTTTGGTATGATCCAGAATGCGTTCATCAGGCTGGTAGATGCAAGAAACAACAGTGAGATGTGCATCTACAATCTGACCGATAATTATTCCGGGATGACAGCTATGCTGTTTGGTGAAGTGTATCGTCATAACGGAGAGTGGAAGTTCAACGCGATCGGACAGGGAACAAACGATGGCGACATCGGATCTTTCGCGAGAAGATATGCATAACAGGTAAATCTTTTTCGGATGGGGGACTCTCTTGAAAGAAGAAATCCCCCATCCGTGCGTTAATGCAAGAGTACGCGGCGAAGCACTAAGGAGAAATCAGTTGTGGACGGTAATATTTCTTTTCGACATAATGTGATGGCGGTTCAGTCTCCGGAGACATTTGTGAATGTCAGGGGCGGGTTCAGCCGTGGCAGGAAAGATGTATATTTTGTGAGGGCGGTCGGAGAATCTTCGGATTTTCAGAATAAGATCTTGAATTTAGACCGAAAGCTGGACACCGCGATGACCGAGAAAAGGCTGATCTATAAACGATTGAGCAGCCTGCCGGGCACCATGGACGGCCCGACCACGGAATTTTACATTGCGGCCTATACAAACTGGGAAAAGGGGGCAGGGATCTCGCTGAAAAGCAAGAGTGGGAATCCTGCTTTTGGCAGCGTCCTGGAGAGTGCGACAAAGAGTGTTGTAGAGCTGTTCAAAGGGACGCGTTCGAGTATTACCGATACGATAATCAGGAATTTTGTGGTGAAGCTGTGGTACCGCACGGATGTGCTTCTGGGGGATGTGATATCCTCGTGGTCGGAGAATGAGTGTATCAAGATCGTCGCCGATAATATTGTTAAGACGCAGGATTACCTGTTTTATTATTATGTTACATTGCTTG
The DNA here is from genome assembly GCA_902803215.1 of uncultured Lachnospiraceae bacterium. Classification (GTDB taxonomy): domain Bacteria; phylum Bacillota; class Clostridia; order Lachnospirales; family Lachnospiraceae; genus Blautia_A. The sequence goes on along the minus strand of CADCPK010000179.1, from coordinate 32 downwards.
GATGCGATGTTATGCTGCTGAACAATAAGGCG
>CADCPK010000178.1 GCA_902803215.1 uncultured Lachnospiraceae bacterium | reverse complement strand
GCGCAAACCGGATACTGCCTTTTTTATTGAATGTGCAGGATTCATTCGCAATTCAGCATTTCAAATTGCTATTTTGCCGCTGCAACTCCAATCGTTAGAAGAATGTTCGCAAAGGTTCTATTTTCCCCTGTAGAAATGACCAATCGAACATTTTTCAATGAAGCCTTTTCGTAAAATTCCTGTCTGCCAGCCTGCGTTATTGTAACACCAGGAAGCAGCTCGTCAAATTCATCAAAAATTTCAGGTCTTCCCTGCTCCGGAGACATTACGACCGCCGCTTCGACATTGATTTCTTGAAGAATCGTCTTAAGAACATCCGTAACTTTAGGTTCTCCCGACCGCAGACCAAGATAAACAATTCTCGCTTCCGGTGGCTTTTTGCTGAGCGCCGGATAATTTCCATCCGTAATTAAAACCTGATCGCCATGCCCCGCAGCCGACAAATCAGCATTGATTAATGGATTGATACATCCCCATCTCTTCATCCCAATTGCCCTCTAGTTCCAATAGAATCACATTGCTTGTCGTTCGTTATCTCGCAGCTTGCCAAGCGCCCCATGCGGATGATGCTTTATATACTGTTCAGGAGTCACATTTGCATTTCTTTGAAGAATCACTGACAACGCCTGAAGTACAAGCATCTCTGCGAGAATTGAATTTCGCGGCGCTCTGTTGAGAGGGCCTCCCTCCACAGGAAATTTCTTCCCAGTTTCAGTATCTTCCTCCTGTACAACAGAAGCCAGCAGACACACATCACTCAACGCTGCAAGCTTGCTGTCCGGATCACCGGTTACACCAATTACCTTACATCCATTGTTTTTTACGCAGTTGATTGTGGCAATAAGCTCCTCGGTATTTCCACTATTTGAAATACCTATAACCACGTCTCCCTCGACCAACTGGCCACTGGAACCGTGTACAGCTTCCGTCCCATGCAGAAAATACGTCGGAGTTCCCGTTGACGCAATCAGGGAGGCTATATATTCAGCAAGGTGACCTGGTTTACCGATCCCTGTTACATGGAGTCTTCCGCCCTTCGACTTGGATTGCTCAATCAGCTTTGCAGCACGGTCCAGGGCATCCCTGTCAATCGAATTCAATGTATACTCATCCTGTTCCCTGACCGCTGTCAGAAACCGGTCGAGAGATTGTTCTTCTTCTGCTGTCATTATTTAATGCTCCGTTTCTATTCAACAAACAATAGCCGACTCTATTTGCAGCGATGTACACCGCAAATGTGCACCAGTGTTTACGTCAAAACTCGATTTCCCGCAAGCGACTTCATGCGAAGCAGAAGGCTTACATTCCTTCCCGCTTTTTCATGAAATTCAATTGCCTTGTCTAATGTTGGAAGTGAAGGCTGTGCCCCCGGAAAGGAAACAGTGACAGCTGCGATCATATTTGAAAAAGAGAGAGCGTCCGCTTCATCAAACCCGAAACATCTTGCCGTACAGAAGGCCCCCACAAACGAATCTCCAGCGGCAGTCGGGTCAACCGCACGAATTCCGGCTGCGCTTTCGCAGAAAACATAATCATCCTCTGTAATGATTACCGCCCCTGCTTTTCCAAGCGTGATCAGGAGCCGTGAGATGTTCTTCTTCCTCATACATCTCCTAATCTCATCTGTTTTCGCCGCCGTAAAGCCATTTCTATCTCCGTTTACATCGCATCCAAGCAGCACGGAAGCTTCTGTTTCATTTGGCGAAATATAATCTGCATGTTTCAAAATCATCTCAGGGATTTCACATATCGGTGCCGGATTGACCATAATCGGAACTCCTGCACGATAGGCATATTCAGTAATGATTTCATTTATCTTCATCGGTATCTCGAATTGAAGAATCACAAAATCATAATCCGCTATCTCTGTTTCCAGGAAAGCTACGTCTTCCGGTGTAATCTTCATGTTAGCGCCAGGAATGACGATAATTCTGTTATTTATAGCATCGCCATCATCATCCACTGTGACCATAACATTACCAATCGCGCTGGAGATCTCTCCTTCACTCCTTTGGACATGTTCCGTATTTACTCCGGCCATGCGCAGAGATTCAATCAGCCGGTCGCCAAAACCATCCCGTCCGACCTTCCCGACCATGGTCACGTCCGCCCCCAGCAGAGCGGCTGCCATGCTTTGATTGGCGCCTTTGCCGCCGGGAGCAGTAGTATAAGATTCTCCCAGCACCGTCTGCCCTTCCGCAGGGAAAACTTTCGTCCTGGACGTCGTATCCATAACGAAACTTCCCACTACCAGTATTTTTGGTCTTCTCATCTTTGAGTCATTCCCTATCCATTCAAGCAATACGTATCGTATGTGTCCTTAACAAGTCGTTCCATTGCGGTTATCTCTTGCTTAAATGTATCCGTGAGAAGAGAACTGTCCTGAACTCTGCAATAATCCTGAATGGGAACATTTCTCAGATTCCGAAGATGCCATTTGGCATTCGTCGGATATAACTGTTTTTCAATTAAGGAGCACATCGTAAGAACATCCGATACCTTCTCTGCATTCTTATTTCTGATATTGCTGCAGAGCCATACATAAAGCTCCGGATGAAAATTAGCCATGACGCCGCAATATCCATCCGCGCCATCGCGAAGCGACCCCAGAAGAGTGGTTGTGTTCGCATTGAAAAGCCGGATTCCGGTTCCTTTCATCTGTGCCAGCTTCCTGCGGATCACAAGACTGTCGCTGCACGTATCCTTGATAAAACAAAATCTTCCCGATGCGATAATGGCTTCCATTTCCTCAGGGCTGATAACCCTTTTATATGGATACGGGCACTCATAAATCCCCAATTTCATATCCGGGTCCAGAAGGTCCAGAAGTTTTTTCAGATTTTCAATCCAGACCTGAGCGTTTTCATGTCGCCAGGCAAGTCTGTTTGAAAGAAGCACTACGGCGTCTGCACCCAGTTTCCACATGCTGTTGAGTTCGTCCGCCTGATTCTGAAGGCTGTCTGATGTATTGCCGCTGGCTACAATCGGAACCCTTCCGTTCGTCTGTTCGATTGTAATTCTCGCTATATTCAGCCGTTCTCTCAGAGAAAGATTGAATATTTCACTGGACTGGCAGGCCGCAAACAGTCCCGAAACGTTATTTTGTATATACCATTCAACGAGAAATTTCAGTCCTTCTGCATCTACCTGGTTATCTTCCGTGAACGGTGTCAGCATAACCGGCCATACCCCTGATGTCTTATTGATTGTATCGATCATTCTCTGCATTCCTCATTTTGGTAAAATTTGTCATCTTTTCCTGCGGATTAACCAAATATCGCCTACTGCAAAGGCTTTCAGAACTCCGTATGTCTGCCATCGAAGCTTAAGTGTTCCGTTTTTATAGCTTTCTTTCGGAAGATCATATTTCCAGCACGCATCCGGCGAAAACCGGATCTTCGGAATGGAATCCGCTATAAGAATATCCCCTGCCCAGAAATGGACCTGCATTTCTTCTTTTGGCACCTGCATCATATGGACTGCTTTGAGAAATGAATTGGGGTAAAAAACACGCAGCTCATAATCAGCTTCTGGATCAAGCCCGTCAAAAGTCACTTCCAGTGGCGTCCCATATAGTACAGTAGCGTTTGTAGCCATGGAAAGCGGCATCGGGAACTCCGTATACCACCCTGCCATCGAGTGGAATAAGCCCATAATGCTGTAAATGCTGTGATCCATAACCGGTGTTCTGAGAAATCCGGGATCTTCTTCCCAGGAGTGCCACTTCGTCACATGCCGGAAGCCATCATAACTTCCAAGATTCATATAGAAGCTGCCGTCTCCAGGTTTATCTCTTGTATTCAAGCTTTCCAGCGCTTTTATTTTCTCCTGTTCCGAGGGAATCTTTTCGATTATCTTGAAACTTTGCATTAAATACTGGTAATCATTCAGCGGCATTCTGGCTGTCTCAAGGTAAGCGCCGCGTATCCATTGTTGACCGCCATGGTGAGAAACCGTCAGTTGGATTCTGCATTTATCATACAGAGAATCAGCCAGTTTCTGCATTTCAAAAAGTATATTTTCTGCGGCCGGATGGTCATAGGACTCATTTAGAATGCTTCTGGCATCGTGAATTGCCTTGTCTGCTCCTATCTCTGCAGCTTTTCCAATAGCGTCACGCGCTTTTTGCTCCAGTTTTTTATCTTCCCGGTATTTCTGTTTAGCCCAATAGTCGGAGAAGACCCGCAGCTTAATCATCTG
>CADCPK010000177.1 GCA_902803215.1 uncultured Lachnospiraceae bacterium | reverse complement strand
CCGAAGAATCTGCCGTGGACTCCTGTTGAGCCCGAGGGCGAGAGAGACGATTTTGATTCGGCAGAGCTTCCGCTCTACTGGTCATTCTGGGGTGTTCCCTATCAGGACTTCTGGAAGATCGAGAACAGCCGTCTCTATCTGAAGTGTCTGCCGAGGCCGATCGCACAGCCTCTTAAAGGCTTTGACGTAGCGAATCCCGATCAGAGAAGGGATAACTGCGTAAGCTTCCTGGGAAGACGTCAGAGAAAAGAAAACTTTAACATCAGTTTCTGCATGGAGTTCACACCGCAGAACAAGGAGGCTGCAGGGCTCATCATCATGCAGGCATGCAATCACCAGTTCCGCATAGAAAAGGTTCTGGAGAACGGAAAGACAGTACTGCAGCTCATTCGCCTCACCACAAAGCAGGAGGGGCTTCCGTTCCTTCCCGGCTATAAAGCCGAGACGACAAAGGCTGTGCTTGAAAGCCATGAGGTATCGGATGCACCGCTGACCATCCGTGTTGAAACAAGAAGGCAGGAGAACCGCATCTTCTATCGCGAGGGCGATGGCGAAGAGAAAGCATTCGACACGATCGCCGACGGCGCCGAGATCAATCCCGAGGAAGTGGGCGGAATGATCGGAACCATGATCGGCATGTATGCTACCGCAAATGGAGAGCAGAGTGAGAACGCGGCGGCGTTTGATTTCTTTGAGATGAAGTGACAGTCACAGGGGGCAGGTTCCTTAAAACAAGGAACCTGTCCTTTGTTTAATTTGACTCTAAGACCGATTAGCTGTATCATATACTGTAGATAAGTATCGGTTTTTTATACAGAAAGGAGGGGAGCATGAAAAACAAAAAGCATATTTTTCTTATCTGCGCATTTTTATTCATAATGCTCTCCCTTTCTGTCGTGGAGGCAAGTGCCGCTGACAAGGCGGATGTATCTTTAGATAAGAATGTGTTCGTTTTGCCTTCTTCGATAAAGAATATTGACGAAAGCGCATTTGAAGGGACAAGCCCGGATTACGTTTTCCTGCCCGACAGTGTAGAGCATATCGGAAACGATGCGTTCGCGCACATCGAGAATGATTTCAAGCTGGTCACTTCGAAATATTCATTTATATCAGAGGATATATCGGATGACTGCGATTGCCTGATCCTGGACTATTCGAACCGGCATGCCGGAGATCTGGCCGAAAGAAATGAGCTGCATTTCGACTCGTTTATATTACATCGCACAGCACAAAACAGCGGCGGGGATAATTCCCCGGGAAACGAAGATACGGACCTGCTGACACCTGTGCGCAACCAATATCGGCAGAGCTATAAAATGCAGCGCACGGTAATGAATTCGATTTCCTATGAAATACGGAACTCAACAACTTATGTACAGGCATTGGATTTTCTATAGTCGCAGATTATTAAGCGGGCTAACGGCAAACATTGTATTGCCGGCTGCCGGAAACGTAGAAATAATAACGGCTTATAAATATGGAGGGAATCCATGGTGAAAAATAAAATGAAAAGAATTATGGGCGTCGTCCTGTCGGCGGCTCTTGTTCTGACGAGCACCGCAGCTTTGTCAGTAAGCGCCGAGAATGTGGACAGCGGAGAGCTGTTCATCGCCGAGGACGCCGGACTGCAGGAAGATACCGGAGCTTATACAGCACCTGTAGCTTCCGAAACAATAGATATAGTTGACGATACTACAGTCTCCGAAAGCGAGACGGGTATTCCGGCCGAAGATATCACTGTACCGGACATCTCGGAGGAACCGGTACCTGCTCCCGAAGATCAGACAGTGCCGGCGGAAGTGTTCCCGGAAGAGACGACAGAGAACACGGAGATCATCGGACCGGATGAGCTTTCGAATACAACGCCGGATACACTGATCGATGACGGCATCACAGAGGAGCTGATCCCCGAGGACGAAATGATCATCGCGGGGGATGCGTCAGAGGAAGCAGTTGATGCCGAAACTATACCGTCCGAGGCTGGCGAGAATCCGGAAGAAACCGAAGAAGGAATAATTGACCCGGCCCTTGCCGGAGTTACTCCCGACAAATGCGGTGAAAATCTGACATGGATATTTAAAGAAGGAACGCTGAGCATTTACGGAACAGGGACCATGGACGACTATGAAGATGAGACCAAAACTCCCTGGGCTGCCAACAGAGAAGAGATCACCAAACTTGATATCGGAAGCGGTGTCACAAGTATCGGTAAATTTGCTTTCGCAAAATGCACAAATCTGGTGGATATTGCTATTCCGGGAACAGTGACAAAAATCGGACAGTGTGCGTTCATGGAATGCTCTTCTATAGTAGAGATCGGTCTTCCTGAAGGAATTGAGACGATCGAGTACAGAACATTCTACAATTGTACAAGTCTGAAGAAGATGACGACCGTTATCGCACCGGATCATCAGCATACCGAAAAGGTCATTCCGGGACAGAAAGCAACCTGTACAGAAGACGGTTACACCGACATGGTCGTTTGTGAGGTTTGCGGCGAGGTCATTACGCCTTATGAAATAATCAAGGCAGAGGGCCATATGCCGGTGACAGATGAGGCAGTACCTGCGACATGTACCGAAACAGGTCTGACAGAAGGAAGCCACTGCTCCGTCTGCAACGAACCGATCGTTGCACAGGAAGTGATACCTGCAAAGGGCCATACACCTGTAACAGATGAGGCAGTACCTGCGACATGTACCGAGCCGGGCAAGACAGAAGGAAGTCACTGCTCCGTCTGCAACGAAACGATCGTTGCACAGGAAGTGATACCTGCAAAAGGCCATACAGAGGTAATAGATCCGGCAGTACCCGCAACGTGTACAGAGACGGGTAAGACAGAAGGAAAACACTGCTCCGTCTGCAACGAAGTGATCGTAAAACAGGAAGAGATTCCTGCTACAGGACATCACTTTGGTGAGTGGGTAACGATCAGGGAAGCGACCCCGACCGAGAAGGGTCTTGAAGAGAGAAAATGCGAGAACTGTGAAGAGAAAGAGCAGAGGGAGACCACATACAAGCTCTTTGATGACGTGACCAATCCGGCCGATTTCTTCTTTGTGCCGGTCTACTGGGCAGTCGACAACGGAATCGCAACAGGATATGCTGACAATACCTTCCGTCCGGACAACCTGTGCCACCGTGCCGCTGTTGTCACTTTCCTCTGGAGACTGGCAGGAAAGCCGGACGAGGGAATATCAACCGCGTTCTCGGATATGACCGGAAATGACGATTTCGACAGGGCAATCACCTGGGCGGCAAACCATGGTATCACAACAGGCTATGATGATGGTACCTTCCGTCCGTATCAGGCGTGCCACAGAGCTGCTATCGTTACCTTCATCTGGAGATACGCAGGAAAACCGGAGCCGTCCGCTGCAGCAGGGTTCTCCGATATGACAAAGAATGCTGAATTCGACAAAGCGATTGCCTGGGCGGCAGAAAACAATATCACTACAGGATATACCGACGGTACATTCCGCCCGTATAACTCCTGCCTGAGACTGGCCGTAGTTACGTTCCTGTATAGATATGCGCATCCTGCGGCATAATGTAGCCGATTTTTAGACACTTCTCTAACCTTGCAGAAGAAGGAAAAAGATCTGTCAAAGAATTGATATACATCGATAACAGGACGTCAGAAAGCCCCTGTCCTCAGTTGAGGATAGGGGCTTTGTTATTTGAGTTGTTGGGGACGTTTCTCAATGACTCATTTTGGGCCGGACAGGGGTAGTCCTCTGTCCGGCCTTGTATTTCTTGACTTCATAAGGGCTTGTGCTTAAAATATCGAAAGAGGAGCGATACAGTGCCTCTTTATCTTGCGTGCGATGCTAAATCAGATACGATGATTCTCTGCCAAGGTCATATATGCTTGTATCCTGTATACATACACAGAGCAAAGAATACACATGCCAGGATCGCAAATCTTTTATGCCACTTCATAGCGCATTACCCGAAGTATCTCTTAAGAAGGCCTGCGAATGCTTTTCCGTGTCTTGCCTCGTCGCGAGCCATTTCATGAACGGTGTCATGAATAGCGTCGAGATTGAGGGCTTTTGCTCTCTTAGCCAGATCGGTCTTGCCTGCGGTTGCGCCGTTCTCTGCTTCTACTCTCATCTCAAGGTTTTTCTTGGTGGAATCGGTAAGAACTTCGCCCAGAAGTTCTGCAAATTTTGCAGCATGCTCTGCCTCTTCAAAAGCAGCGGTCTTCCAGTATTCGCCGATCTCAGGATAGCCTTCTCTATAAGCAACGCGGCTCATGGCAAGATACATACCAACCTCGGAGCACTCGCCTGTGAAGTTGGAACGGAGATCTTCGATGATGTCTTCCGGTGCACCCTGTGCAACACCTACTACATGCTCAGCTGCCCAAACCATCTCATCACCCTGTTTGGTGAATTTGGAAGCCGGAGCTTTACAAACGGGACATGCCTCGGGAGCGGCATCGCCTTCATAAACATAACCACATACATTACATACCCATTTTGCCATAATTTTAATCTCCTTTTAGAAAAAGTTAGAATGGTTTAAAACAGGAATTATTCCTATTTTTAATCTATCATATTTACTGTGTTATGTCAAGCGCAGTCGCTGCAGATGCCCGTGAAACTCCCGGTAAAACCCGAGATCTTCCCCGGACATTTTTGCTCTGCCTCGGTGATGAGCGGTTCGACATTCAGATTCTCAAGATCGATGATCCTGTGGCAGCAGATACAGATGAAATGGCAGTGATCATCCGTTCTTGCGTCAAAATGGTCGGCTCCCGCAAAGCCTGAAAGTTTGTTGATCTTTCCAAGCTCGGCCAGCAGATTCAGGTTGCGGTATACGGTTCCCAGACTGATATTTGGATATCGCATCCGTACATTCTCGTAAACGACATCCGCGGTCGGGTGGTCGGTGCGCCCCTCCAGAAAGCGGAGGATAGATTCTCTTTGACGGCTGTATTTGTGCGCTGCCATGGTATCCCTCCTCTCAGGCAGAAGCGGTTGGTCAGGCAGTTATTTCGGATCTCATCAATGAGCCCGTAAAACATAAAACGATAATAATTACTATTTTCAGAATACACTATTTTACAGTTATTGTCAATTGTTTGGGAGTCGTTTTATCAAGTGCAGTGTTACTATTCACAGCCTTTGGACTCTGAATAGTAACGGATTCGTCCATGCAAATCGCCTCCGGCGATGGGACGAATCCCTGCATACTTTACTGTTATAGGCCGTAATTGCGCAGCAAGTGCGCAATTCGGCTGTGAATGGTAACTTTTTGTTACATAAAATAAAAGCATAAGGTTGCCGAGAGTGAACATTTCATGTAATATAAATAGGTTAAGATTTTTTTTAAAAGGAAAGGATAACCTATGATTGCAGGAATGACATACTATCAAATTGCCGCATACTTTCTCATCTACTCGTTTCTCGGATGGTGCCTGGAGGTGGTCTACCATGCAATAAAAAGAAGAAAGGTGATCAACCGAGGCTTTCTGAACGGACCGGTGTGTCCGGTCTATGGATTTGGCGTTATCGCGGTGTTCGCACTTACAAAGACGGTACTGCCCGATCTGTATGCTATGTCGGAAGAACGCATGTCAACGGGGAGCGAAGCAGGGGAGCTGATTATTCTCTTTTTGATGGGAATGATCCTGACGACCCTCATCGAGCTTATAGCAGGCTGGCTTCTGGATGTGTGCTTTCACGCTCGTTGGTGGGATTACAGCAACGTGCCGCTCAACTTCAAGGGCTATATCTGTCTTCCGTTCAGTATTATCTGGGGTTTGGCGATCGTCTTTGTCGTAAAGGTAGTTCAGCCGCTGATGGAAAAAGGAAGTACGTTCAATGAGCCCACGCAGGCAGGGTGGATCATCATGGCTATACTGTACGTTGTTTATGTGGCGGATTTCATCGTTACAGTCCTGATCGTCGCCGGAATGAACAAGAAGCTTACAGAGCTCGATGAGATTCAGCAGAAGATGAGGATCGTGAGCAACGGACTCAGCAAGACGCTCGGCGAAAATACGATCCAGACCCAGCAGAAGCTGGATGAGACAAAGGCACAGGCACAGCAGAAGATCGACGAGACAAAGGCGCAGGCGCAGCAGAAGATGGACGAGGCTCGCGCACAGGCACAGCAGAAAGTGGACGAAGCTCGTCTGCAGGCCCATCTTGCAAGTGCCGAGATGAAGGAGCGCCAGGAAGAAGCTATGGAGAAACTGCGCGCCAGGAAAGCCGCTTTGGAGCAGCAGCTCCTTGCACATAAACTGTTCGGTGCCGGCAGATTGATCCGGGCATTTCCCGAGGCTGTGCACGATCAGTATGATTCAGTGCTTGACGCACTGAAAGAGAAAGCCGCCGGGGCGAAGGCTGCGGTGAGCAGGAAGAAATAGGAACACACGGGGAAACACACGGGGGCGGTCCTTTTGTGTTCGCGCAGGGTATGAGAAGCACAATGCGCTTTTCACCCCTGTGTGCGAACACAAAAGGACCGTCCCCGTGTGTTCCGCTTTACAAAAGATTTTGGATATGTTACGATTTTGGAAGTATGAAACTATGGAGGTAGAGCAATGGAAAAACAGAAATTTTATATGACCACCGCGATTGCTTACGCGTCCGGCAAACCTCATATCGGCAATACGTACGAGATCGTTCTGGCGGACGCCATCGCGCGTTACAGAAGGATGCAGGGATATGACGTTTTCTTCCAGACCGGCACGGACGAGCATGGTCAGAAAATAGAGGAAAAAGCCAAAGCCGCAGGCATCACCCCGAAGGAATACGTGGATAATGTGGCGGCCGAGATCAAACGCATCTGGGACCTGATGAACACTTCCTACGATAAATTCATCCGCACGACCGATGATTATCACGAAAAACAGGTCCAGAAGATGTTCAAAAAGATGTACGCAAAAGGCGACATCTACAAGGGCGCTTACGAGGGCTGGTACTGCACACCCGACGAGTCCTTCTGGACAGAGTCTCAGCTGGTCGACGGCAAATGTCCCGAGTGCGGCCGCGAAGTGGTAAAAGCAAAAGAAGAGGCCTACTTCTTCCGTATGAGCAAATATGCCGACAGACTGATCGAGCACATCAACACGCATCCCGAATTCATTCAGCCGGAGTCCAGGAAGAACGAGATGATGAACAACTTCCTGCTCCCGGGCCTTCAGGACCTCTGCGTCTCCCGTTCCTCCTTCAAGTGGGGAGTTCCGGTAGACTTTGACGAGAAGCACGTGGTGTATGTATGGCTCGACGCGCTGACCAACTACATCACCGGCATCGGCTATGATGCGGACGGAGAAAGCACCGAGCAGTTCAAGAAAGACTGGCCGGCGGACCTTCACCTGATCGGTAAGGATATCATCCGCTTCCATACCATCTACTGGCCGATCTTCCTGATGTCCCTCGATCTGCCGCTTCCCAAGCAGGTGTTCGGCCATCCGTGGCTGCTGCAGGGCGACGGCAAGATGAGCAAGTCCCGCGGAAACGTGATCTACGCGGACGACCTTGTCGACTTTTTCGGCGTAGACGCAGTCCGTTATTTCGTACTGCACGAGATGCCGTTCGAGAATGACGGTGTGATCACCTGGGAGCTTCTGGTTGAGCGCATCAACTCCGAGCTGGCCAACACGCTCGGCAACCTGGTGAACCGTACCATCTCCATGTCCAACAAATACTTTGGCGGCGTGGTGACACGCACGGGCGAGACCGAGCCGGTGGATGAGGATCTTAAATCCATGATCCTGGAGATCCCCGGAAAGGTAAACGCAAAGATGGATCAGCTGCGCGTGGCAGACGCGATGACCGAGATCTTCGCGCTGTTCAAACGCTGCAACAAATATATCGACGAGACGATGCCCTGGGTGCTTGCAAAGGATGAGAGCAAAAAGGCCCGCCTGGAAGAAGTACTCTACAATCTGGTAGAAGGCATCTGCATCGGTGCGACTCTTCTGGAGCCGTTTATGCCGGAGACGACAGAGAGAATTCTCGTTCAGCTCTGCGCGCCGAAGCGTTCGTTTGAGGAGCTTGGCACATGGGGTCTGTATCCGTCCGGAAACAAGGTGACCGGGAAACCGGAGATCCTCTTCGCAAGACTCGACCTCAAAGAGGTACTCGACAAGGTAGAAGCGATGCATGCGGCTTCCGAGGCTCCCGCAGAGGAGAAGAAGGAAGAAGAGCCGGGCATCGATATCGAAGCGAAGCCCGAGATCACCTACGATGATTTCGCGAAGCTGCAGTTCCAGATTGGTGAGATCATCGCCTGCGAGGCAGTGAAGAAATCGCGCAAGCTTCTGTGCAGCCAGGTGAAGATCGGCAGTCAGGTGCGTCAGATCGTGTCCGGGATCAAGTCGGGATATTCACCCGAGGAGATGGTCGGCAAGAAAGTCATGGTCGTCACCAACCTGAAGCCTGCTACATTGGCGGGACAGAAGAGCGAAGGCATGATCCTCTGTGCAGAAGATGCCGAAGGAAATCTGTCGCTCATGGTTCCTGACAGAGATATGCCGGCAGGCGCGGAAGTGTGCTGAGAATGCCGATATTTGATACACACACGCATTATGATGATGAACAGTTTAGCGAGGACAGGGACGAACTGATCCGCTCCCTGCCCGAGCATGGGATAGGGACGATCATGAACGTCTGCGCTTCGGTCCAAAGCCTGGACAGAATCGTTCCGATGACCCGGCAGTATGAGCATGTCTACGGCGCGGCAGGGGTTCATCCCGACTATGCCGACGAGATCACGCAGGAGGTT